>NZ_JAHDJT010000127.1 GCF_023661085.1 Wolbachia pipientis | reverse complement strand
AAATACAAGCTCTCTTGTCATTTTAACCTGTACAGATTGGGAAGTTAAACAAATAGCTTCAATACTATGGTAGGGGTAACGGCAAAGGTTGTCAAGTAGTTTTTTTGTTTCTATTGCCAACGCTGAGATTAATAGGCAGCTCAGCTAATAGTCAATACATCTTCTATTAAAAATTGTACAAACTCATTGCCATTCCAATAATTCATAGAGATTTTACCCAAAATAGCTTCAACATTACCCTTCATGATAGCAGAACCAAGATGAGTATTTGCAGAACGAAACGCAATAGCTCTAACCATAGCATTATCGTCAGCAATGAAGCATTTTATATGGTCAACTCCTATAACTTCAGGCTTCCTGATCTTCGCTCCTTGGATAATAAACCTCGGCTCAGGATTGCCAACACCAAATGGCTCCAAACGTCGCAGTTGATTCCACAGGGATAAGTTTATTGCCTTAGCAGTTACTATACCGTCGGCTTTTAAAGCCTTATTATGCGTAAAGTGCGTAAACCTCTCGGTAAAAAAGTCATATAAATCGTTTATTTTGTCCTCCTTAATCGCAAACCCTGCTGCCATACTATGGCCGCCACCTTCAATAATCAGATTTATAAATTTTGCAGAAAGAACTGCAGCTCCGATATCAATCCCAGGAATCGACCTGCAGCTTGCTTTTCCTATTTCATTGTTTAAAGATATCACTATCGTTGGCAAGTGGAATCGCTCTTTCAGCCTTGACGCAATTATACCGATTATTCCCTGATGCCAATTGCCGCTTACCATTATAAAATTCGCACTTGATTTCACGGACTTTTCCGCTTGTGTTGTGGCTTCTAAAATAGCCTCGTTTTCCATCATCTTCCTTGTATTATTCAAGTCTATTAATTTTAGCGCGATGGAATGCGCCTCCTCTTCATTGTCTGTAGAAAGCAGCCTTGCACCAAGAGATGCTTCTCCGATCCTTCCTCCAGCATTTATGCATGGCCCAATATTAAAACCCAGCCGGGAAACGCTTGGTTTTTCGAGAATTCCTAAAGCATCAAATAAAACGCGCAAGCCAATATTTTTTCTTGTTGACATCACTTTTAATCCTTGTGAGACAAATGCTCTATTGAGGCCAGTGATCTGCATAACATCGCAAACAGTGCCAAGGGCAACCAAATCCAGCAGATCAAATAAATCTGGTTCTTTTCTGTTAGTAAAAAATCCCTGTTCACGCAGGTTTTTGTTAAGAGCAACAATTAGCAGAAATGACACTCCAACTGCTGCAAGGTTAGTATAAGGAGAGCTTTCATCAAGGCGATTTGGATTAACAACTGCTACAGCGCTTGGTAGCTTTCCTGTACCAAGGTGATGATCGATAACTATAATATCAAGACCGAAGCTCTTGGCATCCTCTATCGGTTGATATGCAAGTGTGCCGCAATCAACGGAAATACATAAATCAATTCCTTTCTTTTTGAGTTGCAATAAAGCGTCTGCATTTAATCCATAGCCCTCATTAACACGATCTGGAATGTAGATTATAGAGTGTATACCAATCGCCCTTAGGTATCTGTTAATCAGTGCTGATGATGTTGCACCATCAACATCATAGTCACCGAATATTGCTATGTTTTCACCATTATTTACTGCCCGTATTATGTGGCAAACAGCTTTATCCATGTCAAGAAGATGAAAGGGATCTGGTAATAGCGACCTGATTAGTGGATATAAGAAGTTACCTGCACTTTCTACATTAATACCGCGGGTAACAAGTGTCCTAGCTAGTATTTCTGGTAATTCAAATTTTTGAGTGAGGGTTAAAATTTCCCTTTGATCTGCTTCTTGTAACCTCCATAGTGCATTTGTTATACTGCGCTTTTCAATATCAAGTAGCATATTTTGTAAGTAAAACAAAACCACTTTACCAGGATTTTTGATTTGGCTCTATTAAAAGATGAAACAATCCATTTTGAGGTTAATTATTTGCTGTTTGCGAAAATATTCGCATAATTTAAGCAACATCAATTGATAAAAGTTATGGAGCTTAATAAGATTGCAGCATCAATTTTACTTTCCGGGCTGATTATTGTGACAGTCAGCAACGTGGTTGATATGCTCTACAGTCCGGAGAAATATAAGATTGAACACCAAACGATAGTAGCTGCTGGCGGTGGCGAACCTCAGCAAAAAATTGAGCAAGTAGCGCTTGACATCGGAGCGCTCATGCAGAATGCTAGTTTTGAGAAAGGCAAATCAGCAGCGAAGAAATGTATAGCTTGCCATAGTTTCGAGAAAAGTGGGGCAAACAAAGTAGGGCCAAACTTATGGAACATAGTTGGAAGCAAAAAAGCACACCTTGGTAACTCATTTAACTATTCAAAAGCAGTGCTCGAAAAGGGCGGAAAGTGGGGATATGAAGAGCTATTTGCCTTCCTGAAGAATCCAAAAGCTTATATAAAAGGTACACGTATGGCGTTTGCAGGTATTTCCAATCCCCAAGAAATTGCAGATTTAATCAGCTACTTGCGTCAACTAAGCGATAGCCCCGTTGATTTACCAAAGTAATATGGATTACTGTAAACTATTCGGTAAAAGTGGCAAGTACATAGCATATCGAAAGCTACAGGGAAGAAGAGCTTCTATAGTCTTTTTTGGTGGGTTTGCATCAAATATGAATGGAACTAAAGCAACTGCTATTTACAAATTTTGCCAAGAAAATGATGTAGCGCTTGTGCTATTTGACTACTTTGGCCACGGCCATTCAAGTGGTGATTTCACTGATTACACAATAAGTGATTGGCAAAAAAATTGTACTAGAGTAATCAATGAACTAACTAGCAGCAAGCAGATAATTATAGGCTCAAGTATGGGAGGGTGGCTGATGTTGCTCACTGCTCTTCAATTTCCAGAAAGAATTGCAGCATTGATTGGTATATCATCTGCTCCTGACTTCACTGAGGATTTAATATTCAAGCAGTTATCAGGCAAACAAAAAGAAGAACTAGATTCTAAAGGCGTAGTGGACTTTACTTCAGGGCGTTGTGCGTACAAAATAACCAAGAATTTGATAGAAGACGGCAGGAAAAATCTTCTTTTAAATAAGGAAACAATAGACATAAACTCTCCTATACGCTTATTACATAGCATTAACGATAAAGATGTTCCTTACCAAACCTCATTAAATTTAGCTGAAAAAGTCAAATCAACCGATGTTGAGGTGCACTTGATAAAATCAGCGGAGCATAACATGTCTGACAGCCATTCATTGAAAATTTTATTTCAGACTATTAGAGAATTTTTGCCCACTGTATAGTTATAGTCAAAGCAATTGAGGTTTACCGACGATTAAAAAAAACTGTTATTTTGCATAGTTTTTAGTAGCACATTGGATGAAGCAAAAAACTACTTGACAAATTTCGTCAGCTCTGCTATTATAGCAGCAAGGGTGTTTCTGGCTCAAAACTTGTTTTTGATCTGCAGGCTCAATGACAAAATTCAGTAAAAAACTCA
>NZ_JAHDJT010000126.1 GCF_023661085.1 Wolbachia pipientis | reverse complement strand
TGTACAGATTGGGAAGTTAAACAAATAGCTTCACTACTATAATAGGGGTAACGGCGAAGGTTGTCAAGCAGTTTTTTTGTTTCTGTTGAACCCGATACGCTGGTAGAAACTGGTTTGTTATGCAGAGATACCTATTTTTTAATAATTGTGTGCTATCAATTATATATAAGTTCCTATTTTTAAAGAGAGTAGAAGATGATTTCTAAAAATCTAGAGGCAAGTTTAAATAGAGCATTGCTGATTGCTTCCAACTTTAACCTTAAATACGCAAAAGTAGAACACTTATTGCTAGCGTTAACCAAAGACGTGGATGTAAATTATGTTTTATCAAGATGTAACATCAGAGCTGATGAAATCATAAATATAGACAGCATCTTATCAAGGTGTAAGACTGATGGTTACAAAAAAGGTTTTTCTGAAGATAATCCTGACTTGGTTGTCAATGAAGTTAAACCTAATCCGCTGTTTCAATGTATAATACATAGGTCCATAATACGAGCTCATAGCTTAGGAAAAAAGGAAATAAATGGAGCAAATGTCCTAGTAGAAATTCTGTCTGAACAGAATTTCTATATTGAAGACCTATTACAAAAGCAAAATGCAAAAGATTCTAACTTAATCTACCACATATCTAATATGAAATACTTGGGCGATACAGACGAATGCGCTACTAATCATAAAGTAAAGCTTGATAAAAATAACAACATCTCCACTACAGTAAATAAAGGTGAATTATTAAAAGACGAAGAAGTTCTACAAAGTTACTGTAAAAACTTGAATGATTACGCAAGAAGCAAAAAAATAGATTGCGTTGTTGGTCGCGATTACGAGTTAAGTCGCACTATAGAGATATTATTGAGGCGTAGGGAAAACAATCCTTTATATGTCGGAGACCCAGGTGTTGGCAAAACAACGATAGTTGAGGGTTTGGTGTTGAAAATAATCGAAGGCAGTGTTCCCAATGCGCTCAGGTCTAGCACAATCTATGCTTTAGATTTAGGAGCACTCCTCGCAGGAACCCGTTATAGAGGCGACTTTGAAGAAAGAATGAAATCCATAACGAAAGCAATCGAGGCAAAGCCAGGCGCTATTCTCTTTATTGATGAGATACACACAATCATTGGAGCTGGTTCAACAAGTGGTAGTTTTCTCGACGCTGGTAATCTGCTTAAGCCCGCACTTGCAAGAGGTACATTACGTTGCATAGGTGCAACTACATACAAAGAATACAGCAATAGTTTTGAAAAAGATAAAG
This sequence comes from Wolbachia pipientis, assembly GCF_023661085.1. Taxonomy (GTDB): domain Bacteria; phylum Pseudomonadota; class Alphaproteobacteria; order Rickettsiales; family Anaplasmataceae; genus Wolbachia. Next base: position 2,410 of record NZ_JAHDJT010000126.1, on the reverse strand, counting down.
CACTAGCAAGAAGATTTCAAAAAATTAATGTGAAAGAGCCTTCTGTCAATGAAACAATAAAAATGGTAAATAGCGTAAAGCCTTACTATGAAGAATACCACAAAGTATACTACTCAGGACGTGCCATTAAGGCTATAGTTAAAATTCTACGTGAGTGTATTCCTGAACAGAAATCACCTGGTAAAGACATTAACATTTTAGATACAGCAGGAGCATACTGTAGATTACTAAAAAATGGACGTAAAATTGTAAGTAGTAGAGATATTAAGAACACCATCACTAGAATTACAGGTGCACCTTGTAGGTCTGAATTTGATGATATACAAAGGGTACAATCTTTAAAAGACAACCTCAAAAAGGTCATTTTTGGTCAAGAGCAAGCAATAGAATCTCTCGTCAGTTCTATTAAAATTGCTAAATCTGGATTGAGAAATTACAATAAACCCCTAGCAAACTATCTTTTTGCAGGACCAACTGGTGTTGGTAAAACTGAACTTGCAAAACAGTTAGCAAAAAGTATGGGTATGAATCTCATACGCTTTGATATGTCTGAATATATGGAGCCTCATACAATATCAAGAATAATCGGCTCTCCTCCTGGATATATAGGTTATGACCAAGGTGGATTGCTTACAGAAGCTGTTTCTAATAATCAATATAGTGTCGTGCTTCTTGATGAAATTGAAAAAGCTCACAGTGATATTTACAACATATTGCTGCAAATCATGGATTATGGTTGCATCACAGACACTTACGGACGTAAAGTTAACTTTTCCAATGTTATCTTGATCATGACAACCAATGCAGGAGCGTTTGAACGCAGCAAAAGCTCTATTGGCTTTGGACGCAAAAATTTTAACATCAGTGATAGCGAAAAAGCAATAGAACGGGTTTTTAGCCCTGAATTTCGTAATCGTCTTGATGCAGTTATTTCCTTTTCTGACTTAAATACGGATGTGATTTTGTATATTGTAGATAAATTCATTCAGGAGCTGAGAAAACAGCTCATACAGAAAGGCATAAGCTGTTTAGTAGAAGATGAAGTAAAGTCCTATCTTGCACAAACAGGTTACTGCAAGGAAATGGGGGCACGCCCGATAGAGAGACTGATCGAGAAGGAAATAAAAAGTCACTTAGCTGAAGAAATACTGAACCGTCGACTAGTTAGAGGAAAAAAGCTGAGAATTTACATGGATAAAAGAGAAAATAAAATTACTTTTGGTATAACTTGAAATTTCTTGTATTGAGTTTCATCTTTGTTACAATTTATAACTTAAATCTAATTTGAGTTATAGTGATAATAAGCGATAAAGTAAAGCAAATCCTAAGCTACTACGAAAGTGAAAATCCTGGGGTAAAAGCAAACCTCATCCGTATTCTCATGCATGGAAAACTTGGTGGCACCGGCAAATTGTTGATTCTCCCTGTAGACCAAGGATTTGAACACGGACCAATAAAAAGCTTTGAAGTTAATCCTGATGCTTATGACCCACATTATCATTTTCAACTTGCACTTGATTCAGGAGTCAGTGCGTATGCTGCCCCACTTGGCATGATTGAAGCTGGCGCTTCAACTTATGCTGGAATGCTTCCACTTATTTTAAAACTTAATAGCTCCAATTCTTTGCATTCAAAAAGTCTAACTTCTGATCAGGCAATAACCGCCTCTGTGAAAGATGCGCTGCGTTTGGGCTGCACAGCCGTTGGATTTACCATATATCCTGGTTCTGCTAAGTGTTTTGATATGATAGAAGAGGCCCGTGAAATCATAGCTGAGGCTAAGTCCTGTGGGCTTGCAGTGGTGCTATGGTCTTATCCACGAGGTGAGGGAATTTCCAAAGAAGGTGAAACAGCAGTTGATGTTATTGCTTATGCTGCGCACATAGCAGCTTTGCTTGGTGCTAACATAATAAAAGTAAAACTCCCTACTAACCAATTGGAAAAAGAAAAAATAGAAGTGGAAAATATTGAGTCGTTATCCAAAAGAATTGAATATGTCAGGAAGTCTTGCTTTGCAGGGAAAAGAATAGTAGTTTTTTCTGGTGGCGAGTCGAAGTCGGTGGATGATATATGCAATGAGGCAAAAGAAATTAAGCAAGGAGGCGGTAATGGTTCAATCATTGGGCGCAACACCTTTCAACGAAAAAGAGAAGAAGCTTTATCTATGCTAAAAGATATCATGGATATCTACACGTAAAAAACGGCTGGGTGGCAGAATGGTTTATGCGGAGGACTGCAAATCCTTTTATACCGGTTCAATTCCGGTCCCGGCCTCTCCTTATAAAAGTTATAACGTCATCCAATAGAAACAAAAAAACTACTTGACAGATTTCGTCAGTCCTGCTACTATAAAGGCAAGGGTATTTCTGACTCAAAACTTGTTTTTGATCTGCAGGCTCAATGACAAAAT
>NZ_JAHDJT010000125.1 GCF_023661085.1 Wolbachia pipientis | reverse complement strand
ATTTTGTCATTGAGCCTGCAGATCAAAAACAAGTTTTGAGTCAAAAATACCCTTAGTGTTATAGTAATGCAATTGTTGGAGGTTGTCAAGTAGTTTTTTTGTTTTTAGATATCTATCGAAACTTTAAAGTTATTTAATGTTGACGCTGTGCACTTAAGTGCTAAAATAAAATGAGAAGTTTTTAGGAGTTTATATGGCAGCAGGCGGAAAAGCAAAAACAGCTAGTAAAAATAACCCTACTCAGCGTCAGAAAGCTAAGCAAAAAATGTATAAAGATAAACCGGTAAAACCAGTTAGATATATAGATCGCGACTCACGTATGAATTATATGTCCGCTGAATATGGGGATGGTAGTCTCGTTCAAGACGAAAGTGGTAATCCTATAAAGTGGGAAGCTGTGTAGTGGGTTTAAATTTGTGGTTAAGATTACCATTAACTCTAAGGAATGTGAGGTAGAAGCTGGGCTTACTATAATTCAAGCCTGTGAAGCCGTGGGCGTTGAAATTCCACGCTTTTGTTATCATGAGCGCTTAGCAATCGCCGGTAACTGTAGAATGTGTTTGGTTGAAGTGGAAGGCGGGCCTCCAAAACCAGTAGCCTCTTGCGCAGTACCAGTTGCAGAGGGTATGATTATTCACACTAATACCCCAAAAGTCAAAAAGGCACGTGAAGGAGTGCTCGAGTTTTTGCTAATTAACCACCCGCTTGATTGCCCAATTTGTGATCAAGGTGGTGAGTGTGATTTGCAAGATATAACAATGGCCTATGGAAAGGGAACTAGCAGACTTGATGAACATAAAAGGGCTGTACCAAAAAAGCATTTTGGGCCACTTATTGAAACTGCAATGAATAGATGCATCCATTGCACTCGATGCGTTAAGTTCTTGTCTGATGTTGCAGGTACAAACGAACTTGGAGGAATTGGTAGAGGAGAAAATGTAGAAATCAGCACTTACATAAAAAGGCATATTAGCTCTGAATTATCTGGAAATATCATAGACCTCTGCCCTGTAGGAGCTTTGACTTCAAAACCTTACTCGTTTAAGGCACGTCCATGGGAACTATCACATTGCGAAACTATAGATGTGCTCGATGCTGTGGGAAGTGCGATCAGAGTCGATTACCGCGGTCCGGAAGTTATGCGAATATTGCCAAGACTCAATGAAGAAGTGAATGAGGAATGGATATCAGATAAAACTCGTTTTGCTTATGATGGACTAAAAGTGCAACGTCTTGACCAGCCTTATATAAAGAAAGATGGTAAATTAATTCCGGTTGATTGGAATGAAGCACTAACTGTTGCTGCAAAAAAACTAAGAAGTACAAGGCCAAACAAAATAGCCGCAATTGCTGGTGATCTAGCAGATTGTGAGTCTATGCTTCTACTAAAAGAAATGATGCATAAGCTTGGCTCAGCAAATATAGATTGTAGGCAGGATGGAGCAAGGCTTATACAAAATAATCGTGGATCATATGTATTCAACACCACTGCTCAGGGTATAGAGAATGCAGATTTATGCCTTCTTATAAACACAAATCCTAAAGTAGAGGCGCCAATTATTAATGCACGTATAAGAAAAAGATATTTACAAGGCAACTTTCCTATTACAAGCATTGGTCCTGACATTGAGTATTTATATCATGTCGAAAAGCTAGGCGATAATCCTGGCATTTTAAATGAAATAGCGAAAGGGAATCACAAATTTTGCAAGCTGCTAAGCGCTGCTAAAAATCCTATGCTCATCATCGGTCAAGATGCATTAACAAGAGATGATTCTGAATCAATTTTAGCTTTAGCTGGCACAATTGCGGAAAATTTTAACATGGTGAGAGACGACTGGAATGGTTTTAATGTGTTGCATAAAGCCGCAGCACGAGTTGGTGGATTAGATATTGGGTTTGTTCCCAAAAAAGGTGGAAAAGACACTAACCAAATACTAAAGCAAGCAGAAAGTGGCGATATAGAAGCTGTTTATCTTCTCGGTGCAGATGAAATTGACACATCAAAGTTAGAAGATACATTTGTAATTTATCAAGGTCATCATGGCGATAGAGGAGCACACATAGCAGATGTTATTCTACCTGGAGCTACATATATAGAGAAATATGCAACTTATGTGAATACTGAAGGGCGAGTGCAGAGAACAAATTTAGCTGTATTTCCCCCTGGTGAAGCAAAGGAAGACTGGTTGATTATTAAAAATTTGTCACAATATCTGGGCCTCTCCTTCCCATATGATAGTTTATTTGACGTGAAAAAAAAATTAGATACTATAGGTCCACAGTTTAGAAACGCTGACCAGGTGGTAAAAAACAAATGGATACCAATTACCTGCGACGAGATAAAACTAAGTAGCGCGCCTTTTGCCCTAAAAGAATGTAATTTTTATATGACAGATTCCATAAGCCGCGCTTCAAAAATAATGGCAGATTGTACTAAGGCTTTCTATGGACACGCTAGTTAACATTTTATTTGTTTTGGTGCCGTTACTGCTTTCAGTAGCATACTTGGTGTACTTCGAACGCAAATTTATTGGTGCAATTCAACTAAGACATGGTCCAAGCGTCGTTGGACCTTTTGGACTATTACAGCCATTTGCAGATGCAATTAAACTACTGATTAAAGAGCCGATAATACCATTTAGAGCAAGTACTATATTATTTATCACCGCTCCGATGCTCACCTTTATTTTAGCACTAATCGCCTGGGCAGTGATACCATTTGGCGCTGAAGTAATTATAGAAAACGGGCAGCAGATAGTAATTCCTAAGGTAATAGCAAATATTAACGTTGGAGTACTTTATGTGCTAGCTGTATCCTCTTTAGAGGTATATGGTATTATTATTGCAGGTTGGTCAAGTAATTCTAATTATGCGTTTTTGGGTAGCATAAGGTCAGCTGCTCAAATGATCTCATATGAAGTTTCGATAGGCCTAATAGTTGCCACAGTTGTTGTTACAACTGGCACGCTAAACCTCGGAGAAATGGTAGTAACAAAGCACAATATGCCATTTTGGGTTGATCTACTACTCATACCTATGGCAATAGTGTTCTTTATCTCTCTTCTTGCGGAAACCAACCGTCATCCGTTTGACTTACCAGAAGCTGAAGCAGAGCTCGTTTCTGGGTATAATGTTGAATATTCATCAATGCCTTTTGCCCTCTTTTTCTTGGGAGAATATGCAAACATGATCTTAGCAAGCGCTATGATGACAATATTTTTCTTAGGAGGATGGTATCCTCCTCTAGAGCTTAGTTTTTTGTATAAAATTCCAGGTTTAATTTGGTTTGTCTTGAAAATAGCTTTATTGTTGTCCATATTTGTTTGGATTAGGGCAACAATACCTCGATATCGATATGATCAGCTAATGCGTCTTGGTTGGAAAGTGTTTCTACCAATATCAGTACTTTGGCTAATACTTATCTCAGGAGTGCTACTTTTTACTGGGAATTTACCAGGTTTAGAGTTGTAAATATGCATGCTGATCACAATATTAAAATTTCTTTGATAAATTTTGCACTAAGGTTTCAAAACTTTTGTGCTATGGCTTTTTCTAATACCAATCCCCACTACACAGAAGGCCGATAAATGACAGTAGAGAAGCTACCCAACAGAAACAAAAAACTACTTGACAACCTTTGCCGATACCCTTATCATAGTAATGAAGCTATTTGTTTAAC
>NZ_JAHDJT010000124.1 GCF_023661085.1 Wolbachia pipientis | reverse complement strand
AATAAGTGAGGTCTATGATTTTATTAACATCAATAACATTTTATCTAAGATGGAGTATTCTCCTCTTGTACAAGTTAGGTACGTAGAAAAATTAAAAGTACCGGGTGTAGAACTTCAATCATTTGAGTGGAATTATAATGAGGTGGAAAATTATATTACTACAGCTCTAAGGTTTGACTTTCAATCTGGTAAAGATGTTTCTTATCAATACAAGGAACTACAAAAAAAATTAAACAACAATTTTCGCACCTATGACATTGATATTTCTAGTTTGCCTGCCACTAAAAAGCAAAATATATCTATTGATGTTAAAATAGGAGAGGCTATGTAAACTAATGACTATCTTCCAGTTAAAAAAAAGAGTTGCAATTCAACTTCTGTTTTATTTGTTATTATCTGTTGGGTTAATAGGGGCATTAACTTACGTTGTTATTTATAGCAAAAAAGTCCATAGTAAAAACCAAAATGCCATTGATGAGATACGTTCTATCAATTTACAAATCACTGAAGTCCAAAAAAAGGAAGTTGTTTTAAATAAAAATCTAGATTTGTGGAAAAGAATTTCTTCTTCAGGTTTACACAGCAGCAGATACATTGCAAATTTGAATTTCGAGCTTGGCAAGCTATATAAAAAATACTACATACTAGAACCTGAAATATCAATTTCCATACCTGAGGAAGTTGAATTACACGGTGAAAGTGAGCATACAAAAGTGATAAAAAGTGAAGTTACCCTAAACTTCAGTTCAATTAGCGATAAGCATATTTTTTTATTTTTACAGTCTATTCCAAGTCTGCCTGGTTACGTTACGATCAAATCTCTTGTTCTGAATAAAGAGAGAAATATCGATGCTGCAACTATGAATCAGATTTTGAATGGTAATATGATAGAGATAGTGAGAGCCAATATGGTCTTTGACTGGTACACTATACTAAATAGATGAGATGATGAAGACAAAGCTATTTTTTATTTTTACTCTACTGCTTTTCAGTGTGAATGTATATTGCAGCTGTAAAGGCATTATAGAAAGTATAGAAATTTGTAAAGAATATACTTGTCGGCAATATATTGGTAATGAAGACTTTATCGAGCACAGAATACTGGGATTAAATAGCAAGGGTTTATGTGTATATATAGAAAAACAAGATAATGATGAAATGGTTTGTCATCACTCTAAGCATGGGGTAATGATGGAAAAAAAATATTTCGAGAGCATTTTTAAAGTTAGCAATCAAGAAGTCGATGATTTTATTAACATAGCAAATTTGCGTGCAAAAGAGTGTTTCTTTATAAACGATCGAAAAACAAATTATACTGATCAGGATGATATAATAAAGGAAGCAGTGGAGAGTAACTCTGACGTCTTATCACAATACAATGATATGAAAAGCATTTTTTTTGATGAGGAACCGATTAATAAGATAGTCAGTGAGATGGAAAAATTTCACCAGCGGTCTTCGGGAGCTGCAGAAGAAAGGATATTAAACAATTTTAATTGTAAGGTGGTGAGTTTAGATTCGATTTTATACTTTTCTTCTGATACATGGAGAATATGGGTGAATGGAAGGCTGTTTTCGAATGCTAAGGATTTAAAAGTTCATTCGGTGACTGAAAACTACGTAACTTTTGTATGGACTGTAGACCAAAAAGTGGTAAAAAAGCAAGCGAATAATTCTCAGAATGTATATTTAGGTGATGGGAATGTTATGTTCACGCTTTATCCAGGCCAAAAATTTGACTTAGATAGCTTATCTATTAGATAATTTAATATATGTGCGCTTGTAGCTCAGTTGGATAGAGCGTTGCCCTCCGGAGGCAAAGGCCGTGGGTTCAAATCCCTCCAAGCGCATTAGATTTGACAATAGTATTTTCGCATAAGATAATATAAAAAGTTTATTCAAAGCACAATTATGTCCAATGGTACTATAAACAAAGTCATATTAATTGGTAATTTAGGAAGGGATCCTGAAATTAGAACTATGCAAAACGGAAAAGAAATGGCAAGTTTTTCAATAGCCACATCTGAAAGTTGGACTGATAAGTCTTCCGGTATACGCTCTGAAAAGACAGAGTGGCATAATATTGTAGTGTTTAGTGAAGGATTAGTAAAGGTCGTCAAGGATTTTGCACGCAAAGGCAGTAAAGTTTACATTGAAGGTTCTTTGAGGACTAGGAAATATACTGACCAAAATGGTAGTGAAAGATATATCACAGAAGTGTTGCTGCAGAACTTTAGTGGCGTTCTTGCACTCTTGGATTCACGAAATAGTGCACCAAGCCCTGACTATAAACCAAGTGAGTACAAGCAAAACGAAACAGAGCAAAAAAATCAGTATGAAAATTTTGATAGTGAGATAAAAGAGGAGCTAATCGATGACGAAATACCATTTTAATAACTTCAATTGAAGTCATTATCTACATTTCTATGGACCGCTTGTGTCACGCCTTTTAATTGTAGCGGAGATAGCATAGATCACCGCAGTTTGCAGCGTTTACTTACAATGCAGGCTGAAGCTGGAAATGGCGTAGTGTTGCTAGGTAGCACAGGTGAGGGCCTATCACTCACTGATTCTGAAAAACGTACATTAGTTGAATTCGTGTGTAAGCTGGAATTAAACACGAAAATTATAGTTGGCGTACCGGGAGTGAATTTACATCAGGCTCTCAAGTGGCTTGACTTTTGCAAGGATATGCCTATTCATGGCTATCTCATGACAACTCCAATTTATACAAAGCCTGGAATCATGGGGCAAACTTTGTGGTTTGAAAAGCTACTTGAGAAAGCACGTATGCCAGCTATGCTTTATAACATTCCATCAAGAGCAGGAGTAAATCTTCATGCTGAAACTGTGCGTAACTTATCCAGCCACGAAAAATTTTGGGCTATTAAAGATTCGAGTGGCACTGTTGATACTTTAATTGAATATAAGAAAGTTGCGCCAAACATCGAAGTTTTTTGTGGAGATGATAATATGATACTTGAAATGGCTGCTTGTGATGCAGCTGGTCTGGTCTCTGTTGCTTCCAATATTTGGCCACGTGTGGCGCATAAATATGTTAAGCAATGCCTACTGTCATTCCAGCACATGACGCTGGAACCTAAGAAAAAAACAATTGCTCAAACGGTAGAAAATGACGCAAAAAGTTCGACAAATGTTTGGCAACAAGCCTGCAAAGCACTATTTATTGCCAGTAACCCAATACCTACCAAAGCACTCCTGCATGATATTGGGCTCATAGAGCACAAAACTGTCCGCCTACCACTCAGCACACAAGACTTGCCTTCCGTTGAAACATTAAGGCAAGTGAATGCCTGGATGGAAAGAATTGACTAACGCCCAGAACTATGAACATCATCAACTTTCAAATTACGTATTTCTTCTAGATCGGATTTTACTTTTTCTAATAACGTTTTTTTGTGTTGTTTTCTAAAAGGTTACTATAATTCTTTAAAAACGACTCCTTATCTATAGGCTTTTTGCGGGTGGCATATGTTTGACACTTTCTTTCAGTACGGTTGCCATAACATTCTCTTCTTTCTGAGTGATATGTAGGATTTGCACCGTCAGTCTTCACGTTGCTGCCAACCAAGCCACCCGGTGGCCTTGGTGGAGAAGAAGAGCGTTCAGTTATTCATACGCGTCAAGTTAAGAGATTGTGAGCAAATTTAGAGAAGTTAAGGTTGATA
>NZ_JAHDJT010000123.1 GCF_023661085.1 Wolbachia pipientis | reverse complement strand
AAATTTAAACAATGAGACGCCAAATACTCTAAGTTTTTTGTCATTAATCCACTGCAGAGATTGCAAAGATAAATAAATAGCTTCAATACTATTATAAGGGTAACAGCGAAGGTTGTCAAGCAAATTTTTCGTTGAGCTTCTATACTAATTATTATCTAAGCTAATTGTTGGTTGTGCATCTTGTTCAGAAATAAGGGCAACTAGTAGGTTATTTATCAATTGAATCTTTTGTTTTCCATCCAATTGTATGCTTTTATTTTTTTCAAAATGGGCTATTACTTCTTCGATAATTCCTATTGCATTTTGCACTATATGCTTTCTTGCAGAGGTGATAGCATGTGCTTGTTGACGCCTCAGCATTGCTTGTGCAATCTCAGAAGAATACGCTAAATGCGATATTCTCGCTTCTGTAACTTCAATTCCCGCAATATCCAGTCTTTGTTGTAACATTGAGCGCAATTCACCTGAAATTTTATCAGAATTTTTACGTAAAGATTCCTCATCGCTTTCGCTGTCATACGGGTAATTGCTCGCCAGTTCTCTAATTACTGAGTCACTTTGCACGGAAACAAACTCATAATAATTATTCACATTATAATATGCCTTTGCGGGGCTGCTTACTCTCCAAACAATCACTACTGAAATCTCTATTGGACTTCCATTTACATCATTTACTTTAATTTTTTCTGTGTTGATATTTTGAAATTTCAGAGAAACAACATATTTTGTTGAAAACGGCAGTGTAATAAACATTCCTGGTTTCAAATAAGTTCCAATATAATGACCAAGAAATTCTATCACTCTTGCTTCATTGGGGTTATTGATGAAAAACCCCTGAGAAAAAAACAACACTGAAATAGCAGCGATTCCAAGTGCAATTGCACTATCATATGCTACAAAAAGTACCGATAAAATTAATCCTAGCACTATCATTACAGGGAAAACTCGGAGTTGACTTAACTTTCTATCATTTATCGTATTCTTATCAATACTGCCTTTAAACTTCTTTTTCACCTGAACTCTCCTTGTTGACTGTTTTATCTATTTTATTTACAAATAGTTTAAACTCCCTTAATTCATGATCAAGTAACTTCACTTTGTTTTTATGTGCTATTGTAAGCGGATCAACGTGTTTGCCGTTATATATAACTTCGTAATGTAAATGGGGTCCTGTAGCAATACCAGTGCTACCAACATAAGCGATGACCTGTCCCTGCTTTACTTTGGAGCCTAATTTCACATCACTACTAAATTTACTCATATGTGCATAGCAGGTTGAATACCCATTTTTATGTTTTATTTTGATGTACTTACCATATCCTCCGTTATTTCCTACATATTCTATTACACCTTCTGCAGCAGCGTATATAGGAGTACCAAATTTAGCTGCGTAATCTACTCCTTTGTGAAAAACAACTTTACCGCGAATAGGGTGCTTTCTATTCCCAAATTTCGAAGATATACGATAATCTCCATTTAACGGATTTATAAAAGCTTTGCTACCTCTTAGGCTTATTCCCCCTTTATCAAAATATCCTTCTTGACCGTTTTGTGACTTATAATGATATAAGCGAGTAGCTTTTTTGTTTGTTGTCAGTGAGGTGTATAAAATTTTTTCTTCAGTCTTCTGGTTGTTAGGCAATCTCTCAAAAAGAACCTCCAATTTACTCTCTGGCACGATATCTTTTTTAAAGTCTACACCAAAATCTTTATATATGTCGATTAATCTCATCACTGTATTTTGCGCCAAACCTTGTTCAATTCCTGTGGCAAAAAAGGAAGATTTTATGTTACTAGATATGAATAACAGCCTTTTGTCATGTACTAAGTTTCCTACGTTGCTTTCTTTTATCAGAGCAGCTTGACTACTTGAATCCATGACTTTTTTTTTCCTGATCCCGTGCTGGAATGATACCGGAAGATCTGCGGATGCCTCAATGGTATGCAGCGGTAAAATAAAAAGTAGTATGAGTACGATTAGTTTCATAACTTAAGCGGCAAAATTATCACCAGCAAAAGTAAAATTACCTTCAACGTACTGTACATCATCATTATCTTCGAGCTCTTCAACCAATGCAGATAATTTATCAATTAATTCCTTATCGCTAACTTCAACCAGGTCCTTTGGTTGCCATGAAAGACGAGCAAGCTCTGGCTCTCCAAATTTTGCATAAAAAGCATCACGCACTTTACCAAAATCTTTTACTTCACAGGTTATAACGTACAATTCTTCTTTGTCATTTTCCTCAACATTCAATACTTCTAATTCGATTCCGTAATCAAACAAATCTTCAAAATTTACACCCTCTGCTTTATAGACGATTAAACCTACATGATCGAAAAGGTAACTAACACTTCCTGTCTCTCCCAAATTTCCACCCTTGCAAGAGAATATATAACGCACCTCAGAGGCAGTTCGGTTGCGGTTATTCGTTAGAGCATGAACAATAAGTGCGGTGCCAGAAGGTCCATAGCCCTCATATTGTACTTCCTCATAATTTTCTCCTGCAACACTGCCAGTTGCGTTTTTTATTACTGTTTCTATTTTATCTTTTGGCAAATTTTCCTTACGTGCAGCAAATATAGCAGAACGAAGGCGTGGGTTGAGTTCAGGATCAGGCAGCCCTTGCTTTGCAGCAACTGTTATTTCTCTAATGAGCTTCGTAAATTTTTGAGAGCGCTTTGCATCCTGAGCGCCTTTCCGGTGTTTTATATTTGAAAATTGTGAATGACCAGCCATATTCAAATAGTTACAAACCTAAGTTATACACCAAAGCATAGAGAAAACTAAAGCGAATTTTTAAGTTTACTGCTCTCGCATGGAACTTCGTCTTTCCTATCAGGATTTTCTGCTAAAATACTTTCATACTGCTGAGCTTCCAGATCAAGACCAAGAGCTAAGTGGGCTGCTATTAGATAGTTAACAGATCTAGAAAAATAGCTAGAATCCTTATTGCTTATTACATTTTGAAAACGCTTAATTGCTGCTAGATATTCACCACGCCTTAAGTAGAACCTACCGATAGAATATTCTTTTGCCAATATATGTTCTGTGATTAGCTTTACTTTTTCCTTTATCTCGTCTGTATGTTCACTGTTTGGAAAGAGATTAATGTACTCAGCAGCTAGCTCTAAAGCTTTATATGCCGTTTGTTGCCCGAGCTGTACTTTATTGATTTGCATGTAATAAGACAATACCCTTAGGTAGTACACATACGGTAAGTCTTCACCATTTGAATAAATCTGTATATAATTGTCCATATCACTTGCAGCACTGCTGTAGTTGCACATATTGTAGTGAGAAATACCGGATAATAATTTTGCTTTCATCGCCCAATAAGAAAAGGGATACAAATCTTCAATTTTTTGAAATGCTCTGATGGCTTGTTTATATTTTTTCTGGTCAAAAAGCTTAACAGCTTCCTCATATAGCTCAGCTTCGCTTTTTTCGAGATGAGCATCATCATTCGCATATAATTGCGTAAAGGAACAAATCAGAAGAATAAAACACGTAATTAAAGTCTTATACATAAGATTTTTTTGATCAAAATAAAGTATAGACTAAATATTATCTAAATAAACAAATTTCTGAAAGTAGACCTCTCTATAACAAACCAGCTTTGGCATATGCAAAAAAACTACTTGACAACCTTTGCCGTTATCCTTATCATAGTATTGAAGCTATTTGTTTAACTTCCCAATCTGTACA
>NZ_JAHDJT010000122.1 GCF_023661085.1 Wolbachia pipientis | reverse complement strand
ATTTTAACCTGTACAGATTGGGAAGTTAAACAAATAGCTTCAATACTATGATAGGGGTAACGGCAAAGGTTGTCAAGTAGTTTTTTGTTTCTATCTGTACAGCGAGAATTGGCATAGGCTACCGATTAACTTAAAGTTAAATATCTTGACATTTACTTAATACTATTATATAATGGTTATGTGTGTTTTATACACTATGGCAATAAAATTACCTTGTAATAGGTGTATTGGACCCGAGGGCAGTACTCGGCGCCTCCACCATGTTTTTAATTTATATGGGGGCGAATAAGGATCGACATGCATAGTAAAGATGGTAACTTTGCTCGGTTAGACACCACCGCTAAGAGTTCGTAATTTAAATGCAAACGATAACTTTGCTGCTGACAGAAATGTAGTATTAGCTGCTTAATTTAGCACTATAACTTCATTGCTACAAGCACGGTTCAGGGAACGCCGGGTAACAGAAGTTCCCCCCAGAATTTACATGTGCAAAAGTTGTATGGATAAAACAGATTATAAGAAATCGCTCAATTTCGCCAAGTTTCAAGTCATTAAAAAAGCTTTGGATATCATATCAAGCAATGATTTCACTCCTCATTTAGAAATATTATTTTTCACTTATTTTAACGGCGTTATTGTACCAGATTACCTAAGAAAGTCATACCCTACTCAAGTACTTATTATATTACAACATCAATTCTATGATTTAAAAGTTTTTGAGGATAAATTTAGCGTAAGTTTGAGTTTTCGCGGGAAACAAGAGCAAATTACCGTGCCATTTTTTGCTATTAGCGAATTCCATGATAAAGTTTCAGGAGATGTTTTAATATTTGACAAGATCAGTATCGATTCTGACAAAGAATATGACAGTGAAAGACATGCTGAAAACCTACCAAATGGCAGTATTATATCCATAGACCAACTGCGTGATCAGTAATTGCGAACCTAGCTTCGTGACATGCGAGAGAGGAAAAAGGTGGTCTAATCAAGCAATGAGCATAGAGGAAATATTACTTAAAGAGATTGATTTAGAATTCCTAAATATCTATCTTTATATATAACTTTCATGTAATAAACGTGCATGCATCCAATAATATATTTACTCAACACGTTGTTTGATCTTTATAGCTTCATTCTAATATGTTGGATTGCTTTAAATTGGCTGATTAAGCTTAATGTGGTAAATATGTATAACGAAGTTGTGAACAACATAATGCACACTTTGAATCGACTTACCCATCCACCACTAAAGGTTATTAGAAGGTATATACGACCATTCAACGGATTAGATTTATCTGTGATGATATTGCTAATAACAATTCACTTTGTAAAATATACGATAAATTACTACTTTTAAGTAGATGCTAAAAAAATGTCTGAAATCAGCAATATACCTATTGCTCCTGATATATACATATGTATCAGTTTTTAGCTACAACTATAAAGATCCATCCTTAAACACAGCTACAAATGAAGAAGTGACAAATTTAGGTGGAATAGTGGGCTCATATTTAGCTGATATATTAATTCAATTCCTCGGATTAACTAGTATTGCAATAGCTACAACTATAGTTTATTTTTTGACCCTCAGACCATCAAAAAGATTGCTGAAAATTCTCTACTTAGCACTAATCAATTTAGGAATATGCGCTATATTAGCACAACTTTCGCTCGGTATCACTGCAAGATATATGCACGGTGGAACAATAGGAAATGCATTAATTAGTAACTACCCGTTTTATATATTCACAGTAGCAATATCAATAGGTATTGTGGGACTGATTGGTTGGAAGAGAACGATTTACTTTATATTCTTCTTGTGTAAAAAAATAGCTTCCCTTTTTGCAAATGTTCTGTTTTTCAGGTTACGTAAAACTGCTGAGCGTTCTATTGTATCATCAGTAGTAGAAGAACAACATAGAGCTCAAGTTGCTACTAGACAACAACCAAAAGAAAGACAGAAAAAAGTTACTGGAAAGGTTTTCAAACCTTCTATTGGATTTGAGTTTCCGAGTATTCACTTACTTTCTAAGGCAAAAGAGTCTTTGCAGAGAAAACAGTTGAATGAAATAGAGAGCAATAAGAATTTATCTTTGCTGGAGCAAGTTTTGAGTGATTTTGGCGTGCAAGGAAAAATTATCAATGTATGTTATGGACCAGTTGTGACTTTATACAAACTTGAGCCACAGGCTGGCACAAAGTCTGCAAGGGTGATTGGGCTTGCAGACGACATTGCACGTTCAATGAGTGCGCTCTCTGCGCGTATTTCAATAATTCGTGGACAAAACGCTATGGGAATAGAATTGCCAAACAAGGAGCGAGAAATTGTCATGCTGCGTGACTTGCTTGAATCGCCAGAATACCAGAATGCAAACTTAAATCTTCCAATTGCGCTTGGCAAAGAAATAAGCGGGAAGTCAGTTATTGCCGATTTGGCCAGAATGCCGCATTTGCTCGTTGCTGGGACCACAGGATCGGGTAAATCAGTTGCAATTAACACCATGATTCTCTCGCTCGTTTATCGATTAAATCCCAATGCATGCAAGATGATAATGATCGATCCCAAAATGCTCGAGCTTTCAATATATGATGCAATACCGCATCTCATAACACCAGTGGTAACCGAGCCAAAAAAGGCTGTTATTGCTCTTAAGTGGATAGTAAAAGAGATGGAAAATCGCTATCGTATGATGTCGTATTTGAACGTGCGCAATGTGATAAACTATAACCAAAAAATCACAGAAGCGATGAATAGCGGGATAGAATTGGAGCGTATTGTGCAAATTGGCTTTAATTCAACAACAGGCAAACCCTTGTTTGAAAAAATACCAATCAAGATGGAAACATTTCCGTATATCGTGGTAATCGTAGATGAAATGGCAGATTTGATGCTTGTTGCTGACAAAGAAATAGAGTGCTCTATTCAGCGTTTAGCGCAAATGGCTAGAGCTGCAGGGATACACATCATAATGGCAACGCAGCGGCCATCTGTGGATGTGATAACAGGTGTGATAAAGGCAAACTTTCCAACGAGAATCAGTTTTGCTGTGACTTCTAAAATAGATAGCAGAACAATACTCGGTGAACAGGGGGCTGAACAATTGCTCGGTATGGGTGATATGCTCTATATGGCCTCTGGTGGTAAGATTATTAGAGTTCACGGTCCGTTTGTTAGTGATAATGAAGTGCAAAATATAGTCGATCACCTGAAAACGCAAGGTGAGCCAAACTACATGGAGGAAATTACCAAAGAGGATGAAAATTCCTCTGCAGAATTAGATGGTGAAACAGAGGATGAAGAGAACGACCTATACAAGCAAGCAGTTGCTATCATTCAGAGAGATAAAAAGGTTTCAACTAGTTACATTCAACGACAACTTAGAATAGGCTATAACAGAGCTGCAAATATTGTTGAAAGAATGGAAAAAGAAGGTATTGTCAGCGCTCCAAATTACTCGGGAAAGAGAGAGATACTGGTAGAATAGACTTCTTACATAGCAGCGCGTTGAATAAAACAAAAAACTACTTGACAACCTTCGTCGTTACCCTTATTATTATTGAAGCTATTTATTTATCTTCGCAATCTCTGCAGTGGATTAATGACAAAAAACTTAGAGTATTTGGCGTTTCATTTTTTAAATTTTCGCACTATGTGCACTTTACGTCTTTTTAAAACTTCTGGTTTTCAAGCTGAAACGCGCTTATAAGTCGTTTAA
>NZ_JAHDJT010000121.1 GCF_023661085.1 Wolbachia pipientis | reverse complement strand
AAAAACGCCAATACTAAAAATAAATACTGACCAGGGCTTCTTTTGCCTTTTTTTCATTTAGTAAATTTCTTAAGCATAAAGGTTATATCAACTTTCATTATCAAACAAGACACATAATAAGTTCGCTAATCGCAGGAAAACTTTTTAATTTACCGTTGGGATTTGGTATTAGAAGGTATTAATAACTACACACAATTTCTTGCAAATATTCAATCCTTTTGTGCCTAAATTTTTAAGCTCTGGATATGTTGATTAAAAAAATACCTTACGTTTGCTCTTCAACGCACCTCTTGATGCACACCCCTTCACTTTCCTCTGGCAAAAATCCACCAACTTGTGTATTCCATAGAGTCTTATACATTCCACTTTTATCGAGCAATGCTTGGTGCGTGCCGTCTTCGATAATCTTACCCTGGTCAAACACTAAAATGCGATCCATATGCAAAAGCGTAGATAGGCGATGAGCTATTACTATTGTAGTTTTGCCTTGCATCAACTCCCATAGGGACTTTTGAATATCACTTTCAGTTACAGAATCAAGTTGTGAAGTTGCTTCATCAAGAATTAATATCGGAGCATTTTTTAAGATAGCTCTTGCAATTGCAATACGCTGTCTTTGTCCCCCTGGAAAGTTTTACACCTCTTTCGCCAACAAGTGACTCATACCCTTGGGGCAATTTTGAAATAAATTCATGGGCATGCGCACGTTTGGCAGCCTCTATCACTTCATCATCACTAGCATCTGCTTTGCCATAGCGAATATTTTCCATCAGAGTGCTATGGAAAAGCAATGGATCTTGAGGAATCATTCCAATGTTCCTGTGCAAAGAATCCTGGGTTACATTGCGAATATCTTGTCCGTCAATTGAGATTTTTCCAGATTTTACATCGTAAAGGCGAAGAATTAAATTGACAAGTGTTGACTTGCCACCACCTGAGTAACCAACAAGCCCTACTTTTTGACCAGATTCAATCACTATAGACTTGTCTTCAAATATTGGTTTTGCATCTTTATAATGAAAATGAACTTTATCAAAAGTAATCTCACCTTCTTTAACAACCAGATCTACAGCATCTGGCTGGTCTTGGATTTCAGGAACCGCAGTAATTGTCCTCAAAGCCTGAGTAATCCTTCCCCATGATTTATAAAATTGTGAGAAGTCTTTGGCTATCATCCAAAGAAAATTAGCTATTGCTATATTAACAGTCATAACAAAAGCAAAATCTCCAGTAGTAATTGACCCTTGCCTCCTTCCTTTAATTAGGAAGTATAAATTAAGTATTTGCATGATTAAAAATAAGAAGCCATAGAAAGTAAAAATCCACGTATACAGCCACTGAAGTCTTTGCTCTGCTTTAACAGCTTCACTATGAGTAGCTAGCAAAGATAATTTTCCTGGTACTTACTCGCAAACAACCTTACAGACATGATATTTGAGAATATATCCACCATTTTACCAGTAATGCTTGAACCAAGCTCTGACCACGCATCTGCAAGATGCGTTATCTTTCCTGCAAGTAAGAGAGAAGACAGAACAAATAATGCAGACCAAGTTAACATCAATAAAGCAAAGCTGATATTCACTTGCCATAAAAAGTAAATTGCAATACTAAGCGCTAATGCACGACCTATGACCCTGTCAGCCATGATTTGCATGATATCTGGAATATATTTTGTTAAATCATTAACCTTATTAGCAAGACTGCCAGAGAAGTTGTTTTGGTAGTAGCTATTATCTTGATTTAATAATATGGAAATACTTGATTCAACAATGTTTTTACGGAGATTGGGAATCATCTTAATTTCAAAAAAATAGTTATATAGCCTGGTAATGCACTCAAGTAAAAGTAATATCAGTACATAAGATATGGCCGGAATTGCTATGCTATGAAAAAGATCATCTGCATCTGATATTGAAGCACGATCTATAATAATTTTTATCAAGTATGGACTGAAGGAAATATCAACAGCCCAGACTAATGCTGTCAGCAATACTGTTGTAATATGAAACGGAAATGGACGCAGCATTTTCAGGATGAAAGATATTGTTGTGATGTCATTCATTTGAACTACGCACGGAAATGCTAACCAATTTGAAAAACTTGTGCTACCTTGTATTATAGCAATCAAAAATAAAAAAGGGGAAAAACCGTGCTCAACATACAAAATAACGCTCCACTTTGCAGGCAATGGATATCCTTAGCAGTATGTGCCCTTGCTTGCTCTGGACTGCTGTCAATAATTGTTATTTTTCTACGATTGCCTTTTATCTCCTCTCTTATTCCTTCTGCACAATATATTTTTGACAATGCGCTGGTGATACACGTGAACTTGTCAATTTTGGTGTGGATGTGCTCTATAATATCCCTGCTCTTTATCATAAATCTACAAAACACCAATAATTGGTTCAACTTTTCATGGATTCTCTCAACCCTTTCCATGCTGCTGATGTTCATATCCGCATTTGTCCCAAACACTGAAGTGATCAAAAGTAACTATATCCCCGTATTACAAAACAAATTATTTTTGTTTGGGCTCGGTTTGTTTATTACCAGCATATTGGTAAATGCAGCCCTCATCTACATGTTAAATAAACAAGCTTCCTACCTTTCCGTTGGGCAAATTGGACTAGTTATTATACTTGTATCATCATTTCTTTGCTTTGTTCTAGCCCACAAAAATATGCCTCCAGGTCTGTATCACTCAGACAAGAGTTTATTTTACGAATATCTCTTCTGGGGAGGCGGACATTTATTGCAATTTGCCTTTGCTCAAGGGATGTTTTTGGTTTATTTGATAATGCTAAATTCCAGCGTCAATCTAGCTTTAAACAATAAAATTACCATTTTACCGCTATTTATCAACACAATCTTGGCTGTAGGCGCGCCGTTTACATATTTTGTTTATTCGGTGGATAGTGCTGAATTGATACAGTTTTTTACTTGGCATATGAGAATTGCTGGAGCAGTTTTGCCGTGTTTCTTAATAATGCTTGTGTATCGCAACATAAAAGTCTTACTTGACGAGAAGGGCAATTATTTGCTCCATTCGTTTGTATTGTTCATCTATGGAGGCATGCTTGGAGTGCTGACTATTGAGGGAAATGTCACCATTCCTGCTCATTACCATGGTTCCGTGGTTGGTATCACTATAGCTTTCATGAATTTTATCTACTGGCTGTTGCCAAAATTAGGCTGTAAAGAGACAAAAAGCTCTGTGGTAAGATTACAGATTTATGCATACAGTTTGGGACATTTTCTCCATATTACTGGCCTCGTATGGCTTGGTGGATATGGCGCTTTAAGGAAAGTTGCGGATTTACCAAGCATTTCGTCGATGCTAGCACGCATCTGTTTCATTATGGGTGGAGCTGTATCAGTTGTTGGTGGAATGTTGTTCGTAATAATTGTGCTTTTATCTCTGCTTAAAGGCAGGGCACGTACCAACTAAGAAATGGAACTAAAAAAACTACTTGACAAATTCCAACAATTTCATTACTATAACACTAAGGGTGTTTCTAACTCAAAACTTGTTTTTGATCTGCAGGCTCAATGACAAAATTCAGTAAAAAACTCAGGGTATTTTTTGGCGGATTGTATCAAATTATAGCGGCTGCATGTCTTTTTCATTTTTTCTACATTCAGCCAAATCGTGCTTGAACTAAGCGTCAGTAAATTATTATAGCGCCAATTTAAAGTATTATAGAGTCAAAACTCGCCACTCGGGATTTCTTTGCCTTTTTTCGCTTGGTAAATTTCTTAAACATTTATTACTAAAGTAGTATCCTAGATCCCAGATACAAGTGTCGGAGCTACTTGGATGACACCCGCAAATTACCTGCTAATTGCAATGTTCGTACAGCCATACGCGTCAAGTTAAGGAAAGAAGATGTGAAAGAGAACA
>NZ_JAHDJT010000120.1 GCF_023661085.1 Wolbachia pipientis | reverse complement strand
CTCACCTGATAAATTTCTTAAATATTTATTACTAAAGTAGTATCCTAGATCCCAGACTGGGGTGACAAGAAAAGAAGATACTTGGATGACACCATTGTTGACTGGCAAAACGGTATCTTTAATTTGTCCTATTACCATTAGGATTTGGTATCATCACACCACAGAGCACATACTACTAAACCTCATGGAAAAAACTATTTACTGAAATTTTACCGAGACAGGAGACAATTAGGTATGAAATGAAGATTATTGAAAAAATAGTGAGAGATTTCCTTATAGCTCTATTTACAGTTTTGATTTTCTTTTATGCATTTGACGCGCATGCTGGTAGAGCAATAGATGTAATGTGTAATGTAATAGATTACATTGGTGGAATAGGGGGACTAGTGATTACACTAATAATAATTGGCGCAAGCTTGCTTGCAATATTTGGTAGAATGCCTTGGCCTGCGCTTCTTTCACTTGGTATGTTTTCTGCTGTGTTTTTTGGTGCTTCTGCAATTGTAAAAAAGGTAACAGAAAAAGAAGTTTATTGTCCTAAGGGTCAAATTTTGCATCAAGGAAAGTGCTTTGTTGTTGTTTCTGGATACAATTGCCTACTATCGTATCCATGGTGGCAATGTGCTGCTGGGTATTTACAATCTAAAAAACATAGAGTACAAATCATTAGATAAGCTGGCAGCAATGCTTGGAGCGGCTGTTTTCTGGCTACACAATAAAAAAATGCTTCTACTGAGCTATTTTAGAAATAAAAATGGTGCTTTTATAAGAAAAACCTAACTATTCATCACACCACAAAGTATATAATTGACATCCACACCTTTAGTCAAATTCCACTCACGCTTCATTACGTTATACTCCATGCCAGCCATGTTTTGTAGCGTGACATTATTTTCTCTTAGGTGATTTGCAATTTCTGATGGCTTGAGAAACTTGTTCCAGTTATGTGTACCTTTTGGCAGCCAGTTTAATATGTACTCTGCACCAATTATTGCAAGACAGAAGGATTTGATAGTTCTATTTATTGTTGATACAAATATTAGTCCCTCTGGCTTTAGTAGTTCTATCGCTTTTTTCATGAAAAGCTCTAAATTATCCACATGCTCAACTACTTCCATAAGTAGAATTACATCATACTTTTTGTCATTTTTCAGCTCTTCAATGCTGGTGTGTGTGTATTCTATGTTTAATCCTACTTTTTTTGCATGTAACTGTGCTACTTTTATGTTTTCTTCGCATACATCTATTCCCGCAACGCTAATGCCAACCCGAGCCATTGATTCTGACAAAATGCCGCCACCACACCCAACATCAAGCAATGATAATTCCTTTAAATCGCATTTTTTTAACTCTTTTATTTTCTCAATAATGTATGATACTCTCACGGGATTCATCATGTGTAATGGCTTAAATTTGCCATTTTCATCCCACCACTCGCCTGCTATTTTAGCGAATTTTGATACTTCATCTTCATTATAAGTCTGTGTTTTTTTTTTCTTACTAGAAGAGGTCATATTGCTGAGTTTATCAAGGCGTTTTTTATGTCTACTTTCTTTTGAAAACTCTGTCTCGAGGAATTGCTTGATTATGTCTTTCGCTAATCCACTCGTAGTAAACCCCGCACCAAGACACAGTACATTTGCGTTGCCATGCTCGCGAGCTAATTTTGCAATCTCAACACTATTACATAAAGCGGCGTAGATTCCTTCAAAACGATTCGCTACGGTACTCATACCGAGACCTGTACCGCAAATTAATATCCCATAATTTGCTTTTTTATTTGTTATATCTTCCACAACTTTGACAGCATAGTCTGGATAATCTACACTTTTTTGCTTAGCAGTGCAGCCACGATCTATCACTGCATAACCCAAGGTTTCCAGGTAAAGCTTTATCTCTGATTTTAATTCATAACCGGCGTGGTCTGAGGCAATTGATATTACATCTGACATATAAGAAACTATGACTTAAAGGCATCTAACATGGGTAATTTATTTTGGGTTTTTTGTCAAGCCATCCAGTGCTCCTGATCTTTCTAAAGCTTCGGAGCTTGAAATAAATTTCGAGTCAGGAGAGCATAAATTCTGTATAATTTTTATTCTACCACTCATTCGATAAGTAAGATGGATTACATAGATATTATAAAATCAAGACTGTTGCTATCTGACATAGTGGGTAAGAAGGTCAGGCTGACAAAAAGCGGAGATAATTTCATGGGGCTTTGCCCATTTCATAACGAAAAAACTCCGTCTTTTTTTGTGAGTAATACTAGGGGATCGTATCACTGTTTTGGCTGTTCTGCTCATGGCGATGTGTTTGAGTTTGTTTCACAAACTGAGGGCTTAAGCTTTAAAGAAGCGTTGGAAAGGCTAGCGTCGGTTGCAGGTGTTGAGTTACCTAAAAACCTCAATATTACCAAAGAAAGCGACAAATTATTTTCAACGCTGAGTTTAGCTGCAAACTGGTTTGCACAAAAAAAACAAGGTGTTATGGCTTATTTAAGGCAGCGCAAGATCTCACCTGAAATCATAGATAAATTTAAGATAGGCTATGCGCCAAACTCTGGCTTGAAGGAATATTTGAACTCCTCTGGTATTAAAGACGAGATTTTGATTGATGTTGGCTTAATAAATAAGAATTCTCGTGATTATTTCTATGATCGGCTGATATTTCCTATACACAATATCGCGGGCAAAGTTATTGGTTTTGGCGGACGTGCACTGAGCTCTGAGCAACAGCCGAAGTATTTAAACAGCCCAGAAAGTCAGCTCTTCAAAAAGAGGGAGAATTTATACGGGCTAAACCTTGCCTTAAGCGAAATACGTAAAAAACAACACATATTTGTTGTTGAAGGGTATATGGATGTAATAGCACTACATCAAGCGGGGATTAGCAATACAGTTGCCCCGCTTGGCACTGCAATTTCTGCAGAACAGATAAAAAACCTGTGGAGATTTGCTAAAGAAATCTCCATCTGTATGGATGGCGACAGTGCTGGACGTCGCGCCGCTATCAGAGTTGCGGAATTTGCTCTTCCGATACTCAAGCCTGGGTATACATTGAAGTTTGTGACTTTGCCAAGCGATAAAGACCCATACGATATATGCAATGAGCTAGAATATAAAAAAGAAGACGTACTTTCCGGGCTTGACCGCTCAACAGAACTGCATTCTGAATATTTATGGCACCACATAGTCAATAGTAGCCTGCAAGGCTACAAAAACCTTGCTCCGGAAAAATATTCAGTTCTTGAACACAAGTTCATGGAATACGTCAATGCTATCGGTAACAGCAGTATTAGAAGGTATTATAGAGATTATTTTTATAATAAGGCCAGTGAACTAAGAAGAAGCTTCAAAAAACAGATTTTTAACAGTAAAATTAGGGCAACAAAAGGTGAATATCTGCGCAACAAATCTCCAGAGCTAATCGAAGCAGAGCAAAATCAAGCCATAATTCTGCGTATAGTAATAGAATTTCCCGAGATCTTACACCATCCTATATTTTTTGAGCAATTTTCTCATTTTGAGTTTACCAATGCCAAGATGAAAAAATTACAACAGCGTATAATTGATGTGGCAAATAATGGCAGCGAACTCAACAGAGAGGCTTTATTACAAGAGCTTGGACAGTCTAGTAGTGCTGAAACTGTAAGGTTTATATTTGAAAAAACTAGCGTATTAAATAGCCAATTAAACGAGAGAAAATCAGCAGAAATTGTGTGGAATAACATAGTGTTACGAAAAGAATTAAACGTGTTACAAGAAGAAAAAATCAAAGCAAGGCTAGGCGGTAATTTTGACCTAGAGGAAAGGCTAATAGAGCAAATAAAGCAAGTAGAGGATAGTATACAGGAAATGCAAATGGAGTTTATTCAAAAATAGACGGATTAAATGCAAAATTTGCTTGATAAATTCCAACAATTTCATTATTATAACACTAAGGGTATTTCTGACTCAAAACTTGTTTTTGATCTGCAGGCTCAATGACAAAATTCA
>NZ_JAHDJT010000011.1 GCF_023661085.1 Wolbachia pipientis | reverse complement strand
GGGATTCCTTGTCATCTTAACCTGTACAGATTGGGAAGTTAAACAAATAGCTTCAGTACTATGATAAGGATAACGGCAAAAGTTGTCAAGTAGTTTTTTTATGGGTATGTGCTTAGCGCTGCCAAAACTGGTTTGATATGTGAGAAGTCTATTTGGCTAGATCTAATCAGAGAGAGAACTTTCTTACTTTTTCCTTGTTTTCGTTTTCATTTCTCACAATCTTTTTCCCACTTAATATATCTTTGATTTCATCTCCTGTTAAAGTCTCAAACTCCAGCAGGTTTTCAGCGATAAGTTCCAGATCTTTGCGGCGTTTGGTAAGGATATCCTTTGCCTTTTCATAGCATGAAGATACAACTCGTTTTACTTCCTCATCTATGAGCTTTAGAGTATCTTCAGAAATTATATCAGAACCATGTGCGCTTTGTTCACGACTATGATATATCGGCCCTACCTTGTCGCTCATCCCCCATTTTGTTACCATAGCGCGTGATAAATCAGATGCTTGTCTTATATCCGAAGATGCACCGCTTGTGATTTTATCATAACCAAAAATTAGCTCTTCTGCTACTCTTCCACCCATAGCAACGGTCATGTCCGCTATCATCTTTTCTCTTGTGTGAGATACTCTGTCTGTTTCCGGCAATCTCATGACTAAACCTAGGGCTCTACCCCTTGGAATGATAGTTGCTTTGTGTATTGGATCGGAGGCAGGCATATTAACAGCAACTACTGCGTGACCAGCCTCATGGTAAGCAGTGAGCTTTTTTTCCTCCTCTGTCATAATTAAGGAACGCCTTTCCACGCCCATCATCACTTTATCACGTGCATATTCAAAATCATCCATAGTAACAATCTTTTTGTTTCTTCTTGCAGCAATAAGCGCAGATTCATTCACTAGGTTTGCTAAATCGGCACCTGAGAAACCAGGTGTTCCTCTTGCAACTGTTTCTACATTCACATCTGGTGCTATCGATATTTTCTTTATATGCGTATTTAATATCTTTTCACGCCCATTTATATCAGGTAAAGAAATAGTGATCTGACGGTCAAAACGACCAGGTCTAAGCAGTGCTTGATCTAAAACATCTGGACGATTGGTTGCAGCAACTATTATCACACCTTCATTAGACTCAAAACCATCCATTTCAACTAATAACTGATTTAACGTTTGTTCTCTTTCATCATTGCCACCACCAAGACCAATGCCACGATGCCTGCCCACTGCGTCTATCTCATCTATGAAAATTATACATGGAGCGTGTTTCTTGCCTTGATCGAACATATCACGTACACGACTTGCACCAACACCAACAAACATTTCGACAAAATCAGATCCAGAAATGCTAAAAAATGGCACATTAGCTTCACCTGCAATCGCACGAGCAAGTAGGGTTTTACCAGTTCCAGGAGAGCCAATCAAGAGGCACCCTTTTGGTATTTTTCCACCCAACACTTGAAATTTTTGCCTTTGTTTAAGAAAATCAACAATTTCCACCAACTCTTCCTTTGCTTCATCAATTCCAGCAACATCGTCAAATGTCACTTTTTTTCCGCTAGTTATGAGCCTAGCTTTTGATTTGCCAAAGCTTATGGTTCTGTTGCCTCCTGCTTGTGTTTGTTTTAAAAGGAATAGTAATAACCCGATAAAAATAAATGTTGGGATCCATTGAATAAGTAATCCCCCAATGATGCTCATCGCAGAATCTCCAGTTGAAAAGGAGAATTTCACTTTTCTGTCATGCAAACTTTTTATTAAGTCGCTATATACAACACCACTTGAGTTAAAGCTTGACCCATCTCTAAACTTGCCTTCAATGTTCTGATTTCTTATGACAACACTTTCTATGTCACTATCTTCCAGCCTAGTTAAAAATTCTGAAAAAGGTATAGTTGTTTTACTTTTTCCTGTATTTCCGCTGAATTGGATATAAGCAACTGCAATAAGAACAACTATTACTAACCAAATCAGTAAGCCTTCTAAAAATTTCTTCATTGTTATTTTTGACTAAATATCAATTAAGTTTACCAGATTTTGTTTTATTATGCTATTAGTAATGCATTGAAACTTACCGTTATGGATATTTTCTTCATTATAATTTATATGAGAATAAGCCAGTACCTTTTCATCTTTTAGCACCACAGGTAAAGAGTAAAAAACCTCAGAACAGCAATTATAATCCTTTAAAAACGTAGGGATCTTATGTGCTTTCTTTAACGGGGCAATAGTTACTGAACACTCCTGATCCCCAAGTATTGTGCAGCTGAATCTGTTATCCCATTCAACAGGACCATTGAGTGGCAAACTTACGGATACTTCCTGTATTTTTGACGGCTCTCTCATTACCAATATGCTTTCTTTGTATTTCCTTATTTTACACTCAGAAAGCGTACAATGAAGATCGTTATCCTTTTGCGATATTTGGTTAAATATTGTAATAAGATTATTATATCTTGGTTTATAGCGTTTACTGCTGATTACCATTATAGAATAGAGCAGAAGCCTTAAGGCTATTTCTTCAGGCAATTTATGAAACTCACTTAGTTTAATTTCAATGTAACCAAGATCGTGAACATTAACACAGTCATTAAACGCAAGACGTGTGTAGTGCATCAACGCTTTTGCAGCTCTTTTCATGTGAAGAGCTGTGAGGCATATTCGTTCTGTTAAAGTCTTTTGATTATCACTTACTTTAAGCAGGTTGCGGTATAACGTGCGCCTATACTTCAAATCTTGATTACTTCTGTCTTCAACCCACCTTAGCCGGTGAAAGTTTGCATATCTTTCTATTTCACTACGACTAAAACTCAACAATGGTCTTACTATGCAAACTCCATTCAAAAGGGATTTGTAATCCATAGACGACAATCCATCTATGCCGCTACCACGTTCAAGCCTGAGTAGAAACGTTTCTGCTTGATCACCTTTATGATGAGCAATAAGTAGGTGCTTAACATTGTTACTTTTGCACCACTTCGTTAGCAGCTTATATCGTGCTTTTCGTGCTTGTGATTGGACATTACCTTTAATATTTTGTCTCTCCCAGTTTAATATGAACAACTCCTCTACTCCAAGTTCTTTTGCATAACCTACAGCAAATTCGGCTTCCTCCTGAGACTCTGGACGTAATGCATGATTTACTGTTAATGCTATAGGAAGAGGATATTGTCTTTTTTTTGTCCAATTAATCATTAAATGCAATAAAGTTATACTGTCTATACCACCTGACACTGCAACTGCAACTTTATTGTTATGGATAGCAAAACCTTTGATTACACCTTGAAATAATGACTCTAATTCCATTATGTCTCTTGCATAATTTGCTTTCTTAGGTCAATTATATAGGAAATAACACTTGCTAGATTCCAATGACTGTGTTCTTTATGTATCTTTCTTCCCTTACTACCTCTCAGTACCTGTTACTTTGTACTGTTCCAAGTGCCCTGACCTTTAGTTATCCCAGTGCTTGACACTGGGATCTATCAGTGCAAAAAAACTATTTCTTTGCTTCAAAAAATGAGAACTCCACCCTACGATTTTTAGCATGCTGTTTTTCATACTTAGAATTCTTAGAGTCGTCTTGCACATAAACTAAAGGCTCAGTTTCACCTCTAGAAGCAGTTTTTATTCTATTTTCTAGATAAGGTGTACAACTAACCATAAATTTCTTAGCTGCATTTGCTCTTCTCTCGCCCAGTGCAACATTGTACTCATAAGAACCACGATTGTCAGTATGACCAGTTACAGTAACCTTCATATCAGGGTTATTTTGCAATACCTCTATTACATCGAGCAATACATCTGCACCTGCCTCACTAATATTAGATTTATCATAATCAAAAAAAACTCTTTTTTCACCTATCTGTTTAACAACAGAGTTCATTTTATTTGCTGTGTTCACTCCTTTCTTTGGACAAGAGCTTACACCAGTAAGCAGTAAACAAAAACAGCACATTACAACCAACCTACTCCACATCACTAAACCTCCATAAATTTTAAAATAGTGCGTAACCTTAAATTTTAGTATTTAATAATCTCTCTATAGCAGTATAGTCAAGAAAAATAAAATACTAAATACTTTTCTACAGTCTTACAATTAATTTTCTAATAAGGCACTAGACTTTTGGTGGAAAAATCTAGTAAAGGCACAGAATACATAATTTTTTTTGTTCTTTGAGTAAATATACTTTTAACTTTATTATTAATCTATTACGATATTAAATAGATGTTTTCTAAAAAATGAACAAATATGAAATCTCATAAATTCCTAGAGGAAGTATTGTGTAAGGTAAAGAGTATTGAAAATACGCTAAAAGTACTAAGCCAAAGCCAATTAAACGTAGAAGACAAAGTTGAGCAAATAGGCCTTCTAGAAGAAATTAAACATGAAATTATTTCCCACGACATAATAAAAGAATCATTAATAGAAGCAAGTTCTCTTGGCAATAAAAGGAGTGTTAGCAATCGGCAGCTAAAATTAATGGAGAGGATGCATCAAAGCAGCAGTGTTGTTCCTATCGATTTAGTAAAGTCTTTATCCCAGGCCAAAGTTGAGTGCCAAAATTTATGGAAGCTATCTCAGTCTGAAACTAACAGCTTGGAAAAGCTGAAAAAACGTTTTGCTGATTTGGTTAAGCTTGTTCGCGAAGTGGTTTCTATAAAATCGCAGCAGTTAAAATGCTCGCAATACGACTCACTGCTTGCTGACTATGATTTTGATATCACAGAAAAGAGCATAAAGGAAATATTCCCTAAGGTAGGCAAATTTTTTTGTGGAAGTGTAGATAAAATAATTGAAAGGCAAAAGAAAGACAAAGCTGTTAATATGCAGAAAGTTGCTACTCAAAGGCAGATTGAACTCGGCTCACTGTGTCTACAGAAAATGGGTATTACATTATATCATACTTCTTGTTATCACCCTATAGGTTACAATGAATCTGATTTTTGTTGCGGTTTGTTTCTACTTTTACAATGTAGTGGCCATGAAATTTATCAAAAATGTTTAGCGCAAAATTCTGTAAGCAGCCCAATTACAGAACACGTTATGTATGAAACCCAAGGATTATTCATGGAAAGGGTGATTGGAACATCTAGAGAATTTATTGAGTTTATTCAACCATATATAAAAGAGAAATTCGCTATAAAAGGTAAGACTAATGCAAAATTTAGCAGTGTTGAGAATTTGTACTTGGTTTTCAATAGAATAAATCTTTCTTCCCTTTTAAAGAATGCAGATGAACTCAGTCTGTTAGCTCATATCATGCTGAGGACTAGGTTAGAACAGAATATAATAAATGGTACGTTAGAGGTCAAAGACCTCCATGATGCATGGTTGGAAGGTATGAAGCATTATAAAATTCCAGTAAAAGCTAAAAATGAACTAGACACTTATTTTCAAGATGAATACTGGGCAAGCGGGATCATGGGATATTTTCCTATTAAAATTATGGCTTTAATTACCGCTGTACAGATTTTTTCTTTCATTAAAAAAGATCATCACGAGTTCTTAGATGCTATAATGAAAGGGGATTTTAGTTTACTTATCAGTTGGTTATCCCAAAATATATGCAGTACAAAGTATGGTTTTTCGGATCTACTAAAAAAAGTAACAGGCAAGAGGTTAGACGTTGAATGCTGTATTAATTATTTATCTGAAAAGTATAATTTGTCTCAATAAAATG
Source organism: Wolbachia pipientis (assembly GCF_023661085.1). Lineage (GTDB taxonomy): Bacteria > Pseudomonadota > Alphaproteobacteria > Rickettsiales > Anaplasmataceae > Wolbachia. Next base: position 8,667 of record NZ_JAHDJT010000011.1, on the reverse strand, counting down.
TTTTTTTGAGTTGTATATGAGTTTTTTTCAGAAATTAACTAGAAGATTTTGTAACATTTTCACTTTCAAAAGTTTATTCGCTAGCGACATTGCTATAGATCTTGGTACTGCGAACACTTTAGTTTATCAAAAAAATCAAGGAATAGTGCTTGATGAGCCTTCAGTTGTAGCAAGAATAAAGGAAAAAGGAAGCTATGTTCCTTACGCCTTTGGTAAAAAAGCTAAAATGATGCTAGGAAAAACGCCTGGAGAAATAGAGGCTATCAGGCCATTAAAAGATGGGGTCATTGCTGATTTTAAAAGTGCGGAAGAGATGCTAAAGTATTTCATACGCAGTGCAAATACAAAACTCACTGTTAATAAGCCTAACATTATCATATGTGTTCCATCTGGGTCTACTCCTGTTGAAAGGCGTGCTATACAAGATGCAGCAGAAAGTGCTGGTGCAAACGAAGTATTTTTGATTGAAGAACCAATGGCTGCAGCAATTGGTGCTGGACTTCCGGTTACTGAACCTGAGGGGTCCATGGTTGTTGATATAGGAGGCGGTACAACTGAAGTTGCAATTATTTCTTTAGGAGGAATTGTTTATTCACGGTCTGCCAGAGTAGGTGGCGATATTATGGATGAAGCAATAAGATCATACATTCGTGAAAACCATAAGTTATTGATTGGTGAAACAACAGCTGAAAAAATTAAGAAAAGCGTAGGTTCGGCTAGTCTACCGGGTGAAAGTAATAAAGAGGGAATGATGGTTAAAGGTAGGGACCTAGTAAGTGGCATGCCAAAAGAAATGCTTTTATCAGAATATCAGGTTGCAGAAAGTTTAATAGAGCCTGTGCATCAGATAATTTCTGCTATTAAAACAGCATTAGAGAGCACTCCTCCTGAACTTTCTTCTGACATAGTCGATAAAGGGATAGTTTTATCTGGTGGTGGTGGATTATTACGCAATTTAGGTAAAGTTATTAGCGAAACAACAAAACTGCCAGTGCGTGTGGCAGATGACCCGCTTTGCTGCGTTGCCTTAGGTAGTGGCAAAGTGCTTGAAAACATGGATTATTTCAGCCATGTTTTATTTAAGCAAGATTAATTACGATGACTGTCTTTAAGGTAGTTCATTTTATAGCAAACCCTATCTCAAGCACAGAGATATCATCCAAGTAGTCCTTCTCCTGTCATCCTAGTGCGCTCCCCTTCTGTCATTCCAGCGCGTAACGCGCAGCTGTACGAACATTGCAATTAGCAGGTAACTTGCGCAACAGACGGTGTCATCCCAGTACTTGATACTTGTATCTGGGGTCCAGGATACTACTTTAATAATAAATACTTAAGAAATTTACCAAACGAGAAAAAGCAAAAGAAGCCCCGTTGGTGGCTAATTATTTATATTAACTTTATAAATTGGCGTTTTTTTATCTAAACGTCTAATCTAGCTGCTTTTAAACCGCAATTGATCTAATTTTAAACATTAAGAAATTTACTAAGCAGACAAAAGGCAAAAGAAACCCCGCTAGCTAGTTATTCACTATCTATCTTTTAAATTGGCGTTTTTTATTGTCTTAAACGCTTTAACAAGCGCGTTTTAGCTTATATTAGGTAAAACCCTTGAAAGTTTATAAAGACATGAGGTGCACATAGTGCAAAAAATTAAACATAAGACGCCAAGTACATTGAGTTTTTTGTCGTTTAATCTGCACAGACTGAAGATAAATAATAACTTCAGTCTCATTATAAGGGTAACGGCGAAGGTTATCAAGTAGTTTTTTAGTTCTGTTTTCATGGCTAAAAAATCTGAATTCAGCTAGCTACCGCAAAGGTATTGTTTTTTCTCTCATAAACTTGACATGAAGTAATATTGTAGTTAATAGTTAAACATGTTTACTTAAATTTGTCGTTGATAACTAGGATTAAATATGTTTATTTCTGAAGTTTTTGCAGCAGATGCGGCTAGTAGTGCATCAAATGTTGGTGCATCTTTTGCTAATTTTATCCCATTGATTTTAATAGTTGTGGTGTTTTATTTTTTTATTATCCGCCCACACCACAAAAGATTAAAAGAACTCAGAAAGATGATAGATCAAATAAAGCGCGGCGATACTGTTGCTACTTCTGGCGGAATAATAGGCATAGTCAACAAAGTTGATGAAGCAAATGCACAATTTATAGTAGAAATAGCACCAAAAGTTGAGATAAAACTCCTAAAGTCCGCTATATCTGAAGTTTTAAATAAAGAGGCTCAAGCCCAACCAGCTGAAAAAGGTAAAATTGAGAAGGACGACAAAAAGAATAAAAATCAGCCAGATAAAAGTAAAAAGGGGCAAGATAATAAAAACAAAAGTGCCTAATAACTCCAAAGAAAGGTTCATTTGGTTGTGTGTGGAATACTTGGTGTAGTAAGTAGCGGTGATTCAGTAATACCAATTTTGCTGGCCGGGTTGCAGAAATTGGAGTACAGGGGATACGATTCTTCAGGCATAGCAATCATAAACAATGAAGGCAAAATAGAAGTTAAAAAATCAGAAGGTAAAGTCGAAAGGTTATGTGAAGTTGTTAGCAACAGCAAGATGTCTAGCAGCACAGTTGGCATAGCACATACTCGCTGGGCCACACACGGAGTTCCAGATCTTAAAAATGCTCATCCTATTCATACAAATGATGTTGTTGTTGCCCATAATGGTATAATTGAAAATTACAATTTGCTGAAAAGGGGTCTAGAAGAACAGGGAATGCCCTTTCATACTGACACCGACACAGAGGTCATACCAAACATGTTAACCCTATATCTCAATGGAGGGTTATCACCTATAGACTCTCTATTTAAGTGTTTAAGCAACCTACATGGCTCGTTTGCTTTGGTCCTACTGTTTGCAGAATATAGAGATGCTCTATTTGTTGCAAAAAGAAATCTATCTTTAGCAATAGGCTATAACTGCAACACCGTATTTGCCGCATCTGATTCTAACACCTTAAATGCACTAGTGGACAGAATATCATACTTAGAGGATGACGATGTTGCAGTAATAAAATCTAGCGGGGTGAGTATATACAACAACGGTACACAAGTTAAACGCAGTATAGAAAACAGTAGTCCAAGCAACTTTCTAATCAGCAAAAATGGCTTCTCTAGCTTCATGCTAAAAGAGATTTTTGAGCAGCCTTGTGTATTGAACAAAACAATAAATCAATTCTATAAAAAGTATATAGAGATAATATCCGCCAACAAAAAACTATTTTACGAGCTGAGTGATATTACTATAGTTGGATGCGGGTCATCTTATTTTGCTGGGCTAATAGCAAAATATTGGCTGGAAAGCATTGCCCAAGTTCGAGTATATCTGGAAATCTCGTCGGAATTTAGGTATAGCAACATTAAGTTGGAGAAGGGAAGTATTGGATTATTCATCTCTCAATCTGGCGAAACTGCAGATACCATAGAAGCATTGTGCTATGCAAAATCACAGAAGCAAACAATCATTAGCCTAACTAACACATTCAACAGTAGCATTGAAAGAATCTCAGACATTGTGTTGCATACTCTTGCTGGACCAGAAATTGGTGTTGCTTCAACAAAAACCTTTTCTGCGCAACTTGCAATTTTAGCATGCCTTGCTTTAGAGCTTGCAAAAATAAAAGGTACGTTGGATGAAAAGAGGATAGAACAACTGAGCAATGCTATCAACTCTATTCCAGAATATATTGAGCATGTTTTAAATTCGATAAAGATACAACATATATCAGGCAGTATACTAGAGCATAGCAGCATCATTTTAATCGGCAGAGGAAGCTCATATGGAGTTGCAATGGAAGGTGCATTGAAAATAAAGGAACTTTCGTATATTAATACCATCGGTATTGCAGCGGGAGAGATGAAGCACGGTTCGATTGCTTTAATAGATTCATCTGTACTTGTCATAGCAATCATTCCATATGACAACTTATTTTTTAAAACGCTGTCCAATATACAAGAAATTACAGCAAGAAAAGGCAAAGTGATCGCTTTTAGTGACAAGCAAGGGGTGCCGTTCCTAAGAGGGATCTGTAAAGACGTAATACAGCTCCCAGACGTTGATAATTTCATCTCTCCAGTCATCTACAGTGTTGCTATGCAATTTCTTGCTTACACCACCGCAGTCAAGAAAGGATTGGATGCTGATTGTCCAAGAAATTTGGCTAAGTCTGTTACGGTTGAGTAGCTCATTTATAGTTAGGCACACAACTGTACAAACATTGTAGATGTATAGCCCCAGAGTGGAGTGATATGATAAAATACGAGAAAAAATAGCACCGAAGGAGGAGTTATGGTTACATGAGTGCGCCAGAACAACAGCGTAGAGGAATACAAAATAGTAAAGAAAGCATAGCAAAGCTTTCCAAGTACTATAACCTTAATCCAAAGACTATTGTCAAATAGAGAAAACACTCATTTACTAAAGACGCTGATATGGGTCCAAAACATCCAAGAGCACGTTAAGAACCTTGGATAAATGAAGTAAAATAGGCATAGATCAATGATGAGGTTACCTATGCAGAAAAGTTATCCAAGCGATGTAATACCAATTCCCATTACACAGGGAGCGAATAAACAATGATGCCACTTTACCACGCTATCTACTTGTTTCAGCATAGGCCTTTTCCTCGTTATTGTCCTGTTAATGGGAATTGGTATAAGTAAAGAACAATTTGAAAAGATCAGGTCGATTCTGGAAGGTAGCAGGAAGAAAATCAGACCAAGAAAGCTTGATTTGTATGATGTATTTTGTGGGGTGTTGTACGTCTTAAAAAGTGGTTGTCAGTGGAGGATGTTACCAAAAGGTTTTCCAAGATGGGAAAGCGTATATTACTATTTCCAAGTGTGGAGTAAAAAGAATGGAGAAGAGCCAAGTTTGTTGGAATTAGTCTTAAAAAAAATTAGTTGGAAAGGTCCGTATCAGCAATGGTCGGAAAGAGAAACCCAGTTTCTGTATAATTGATTCTCAAGGCGTCAAAAACCTACTGAAAAAAGGGCTATGATGCAGGTAAAAAAATTTCAGAAATAAAGTGCCATATTGCAGTTGATACGCAAGACACGCAATCCATCTGACAACTGCAGAAACAACTCAGTGCTATGAAGATGGTCGAAAATGATAAAGCAAACCTCTCGGAAGTCACAAATATACTGGTTGATGCCGGCTATACAGGAAAAAACTTTGCAACACGAATAAAAGCTATCATTGGTGCAACTGTTGAGACAATAAAGCGAAGCATTCTTTTATTGTATTGCCAAAGAGATGGGTTGTTGAGCGTTCTTTTGCTTGGTTGGAAAAGTGCAGACGATTGTGGAAAAATTGCGAACGTAAACTTAACACCAGCTTGCAAATGGTTGTTCTTGCTTTCACTGTTTTGTTCCTGAAAAGGTTATGAATAGGCTTTTAGGGTTATTGAAAGTAATAAACTCCTTTATCTAAGACCGAAGTTTTGCTATTCTCGCATTTTAATAATTTGAAATTAATGAATATAAACAAGAACGAGTTTTTATTTCTTCCGCTTGGAGGGGTAGGCAGAATTGGGATGAATGTAAGTCTATATCATTACCAAGGTAAGTGGATTATGATTGACCTTGGCATTGGTTTTGCCGATGAAACTATGCCAGGTGTTGAGCTATTAATTGCTGATGTGAACTTTATTGCTCAAAGAAAAAAGGATTTGCTTGGAATAATAATTACGCATGCACATGAAGACCACTGCGGGGCAGTGCCTTACTTGTGGGAAGAGTTGCAATGTCCCATATATACAACAAAGTTCACGGTTAATTTTCTCAAGGAGAAACTAAAGGAGTTTCGGCTAGAAGGCATGGTACCTGTGAAAGAGGTAGATATAAACGGCAGAATAAATTTAGATCCTTTCACCGTTGAGTTTATAAACGTAACTCACTCAATTCCTGAAGCGCATTCAATATTGGTTAGCACTGATATAGGTAGCGCGCTTCATACTGGCGATTGGAAATTTGATCCAAAACCTGTTGTTGGTTTAACTTCTAACATAAGTCGTTTAAAAGAAGTTGGCGATAAAGGTGACCTGCTTGCAGCAATTTGCGATTCAACGAACATATTGAGCAAACATAATCCTGAATCAGAAGGTGAGATTTATAACAATATTTATAACATAATAAGGCGGTCTAAGAAGCTAGTTGCTGTATCGCTTTTTGCTTCAAATGTGACACGAATTGAAACAATAAGCCAAGCTGCAAAGGCGCTGGGCAGAAAGGTGGTTCTACTTGGAAGGTCTTTATGGAGAATAGTAAAAGTTGCACAAGATAGTGGGTATTTAACTAATTCTGTTGAATTTTGTGAAGCAAAAGATGTAGCAGATTTGCCAAGGGAAAAGCTATTGTTGATTTGCACTGGTTGCCAAGGTGAACCGATGGCAGCAACCTCAAAACTTGCTAATAAGAATCATCATGCATTTAAAATGCAACAGGGTGATACATTGATTTTTTCGTCAAAAATCATCCCTAGCAATGAAACTCGTGCACACAGTATGTTCAACGCCTTTATCGAGATGGGCGTAGAGGTTATCATTGATAAAATGGAGCATGTTCATGCCTCTGGGCATCCAGTAAAAGCAGAGCTAAAAGAAATGTATTCTTTGATAAAGCCTAGAATGTCTATTCCAGTTCATGGTGAGTATATTCACACGCATGCCCATGTAAAATTTGCTAAAGAGTGCGGTGTGGAAAAGGCAATAATGATTGCACCAGGTGATATCGTTAATTTGGAAAGCGGAGAAAAGGTTGATTCAATTGATGTTGACTACTTTGGTGTTGACGGTATGTTGCTACGTTATCCAGAGAGTAGTGTCATAAAAATGCGTAAGAGAATGAGAGATGCTGGAGCTGTTGTAGTGACAGCAATTGTCAACAAGAAAAATAAATTGCTTGCTAAACCAAAGGTATTTGCACCTGGTGTTTTTGAAGCGTCAGAAGATGCAGCTATCATACAGAGGATTATAAAAACAGTTGAGTCAGCGTTTAGTTTACAGTCGACAAAAAAAATAAGAAATAAGATTGAGAGCTCGATATTCAGTATCTTAAAGGAATATTTACTAAAAAGGCCTATAATTGAGGTCCAAATAGAACAGGTATGAAATGAATGAAGGTGCTCGTTCAGCTAACATTATTTCTTTCGTTATTTCTTCCTTATTTTGCTAAAGCTGCTTTGTATGTTGACATAAGAGAAAACACTATTGGTAATATTAGCCTTGTTGTGTCCAAGTGTGCATGTAAAACAGAGCTGGAGAGCGAATTAAGCGAAAGCATCACAAAGATAATTGAGACAAATTTATCCAATTGTGGCTTATTTAATGTAAAACGTGGTACAGAAGCCGAAATCACAACGTACAAACCTAGGAGCGATACGCTGGCTACAGTGAGTTTAAGTGAAGTATCAGATAGAGCCTTAGAATTATCGTTACACTTGTTTGATGCTTTCACAAAAAGGGAGTTATTTACTCATTCGGTTGTTTTTTCAACAAAAGATTGGAGAAAAATTGCCCATTTTGTTTCAGATGCGATACATGATAGATTAACTGGTGAGAAAGAGCATTTTAACACGAAGATAGCGTATATAGCCGAAGAAAAAGACAGTAATTACAAATCCATACGCAGAATTGCTGTTATGAATCAAGATGGAAGTGATATAAAATACTTAACAAATGGCGACAAATTTGTGTCAACACCAAGATTTGCACCAAGCGGAGATAGTATTGTTTACATCTCATATCTGGATGGTAGAAGCTACATAATATTGAAGAATCTGAAAGACAATACTGAGTCAATAATTAGTGCCTTCGAGGGAGTAATCTCTGCTCCGAGATTTTCTCCTGACGGAAAATCTCTTTTGATCTCTCACTCATCTAATGGTGAAACAAATATATTGTCTCTAGATTTGAACAGCAAGCGCACGAAAAAAATCACTAGAAGTTCGGCTATAAGCACTTCTCCCTCTTTTTCTCCAGATCAGAAATATATGGTCTTTAGCTCTGATATAAGTGGAAGTCAGCAGCTATATATCATCGATTTCACTAAAAAAAATAAAAAGCCTAAGAGAATTAGTTTTGGAAGCGGAAAGTACGCTACACCTGTTTGGTCGCCAAATGGGGATCTTATAGCTTTTACAAAAATCCAATTGGGGAATTTTTACATAGGAGTTATGAAGCCAGATGGCAAAGAAGAACGTATACTTTCAGAGGGACATAGAATCGAATCCCCAGCATGGCTACCAAATGGCAGGGGGATCATCTTTACAAAAACAGAATCACCAAGCGACTCTAAACTATATTCAGTAGACTTAGTAAAGAGGAATCACAAAATAATTTCTACCCCAACAAATGCCTATTTACCAGATTGGTCGCATCCACTTCTGGTGGAGTAGAAAATAGATAGGTGACATGGGTAGGTATTGTTTGGTTGAGAAAATGAAAAGATAATAACTTTTCAGAGTGGATAGAGGACAATAGAAACGAAAAAAACTACTTGACAACCTTCGCCGTTACCCCTACCATAGTATTGAAGCTATTTGTTTAACTTCCCAATCTGTACAGGTTAAAATGACAAGAGAACTTGTATTTGGCGTACTATGTGCACTGCATGTCTTTTTAAAACTTCGGGTTTTTCCCTATACAAGCTGA
>NZ_JAHDJT010000119.1 GCF_023661085.1 Wolbachia pipientis | reverse complement strand
TTGTCAGTTGTGATTGTATTCTTATGTATCTATCGTCCATTACGTTACTTAGCTGATAATTTACTACATCAAGACTCGATGCAAACATCACGTTCAGCAGAGGCTTTATCCAGGCTATCTTCCCTAATTTTCTGTGCTTTACTCGATTAGATAGTCTTCCTGTTCCAATTGATACCAGCACTATTTCTTCATTGGGGAAAAGTCTTTTGCTGTTTGCATATGCACATGCTGCTGGATTATTGGCAAATACACCTCCATCCACTAATACTCTTCTTTCTTGGCCGACTTCTAAATACTTAGGAGCAAAGTAAGTTGGCGCTGCTGTTGTGGCTCTGAGTGCTTCTTTTAGTTTGATAAAGTTTCTGTCTTCTCTCCAGCTTTTGAAGAAAAATGGGCAGTTATTGTGAATATCGTAACTTGTAATCAGTACCTTACTTAAGGTGTTTTTTAGAATATCGTTGCCAAAATATTTTTCCAGTACTGATTCAATGTTGTTATATGGGTATTTTTCGCAGTTAAACCAAGATAGTATTGATCGCCTAAAAAATGAAGACTTGAAAATATATGCTCCGTACTCTTGGTAAAGCCCAACTAAATCATTTGCAGAATACTGAGGTTTTTCCCGCTCATCTTTCTTGCACAACCCAGCAACAACAATTCCGCCTGTTGAAGTACCAGCCATTAGATCAAAGATTTGAGAAATAGGCTTCCTTGCTCTCTTTTCTATTTCTGCTAGAATAATGGCTGGTATGATACCCCTTATGCCTCCACCGTCTACTGAAAGGATGTATTTAGTCATGGTTAGATATTTATTAGTTCTATTAATTTGCTCATTTTTATCGGGGTGTGTTACTTGCCCAAAAACTACAGTTTGCTTCACACCTAGAGGAAATTGTGCCGAACAAATAACCAATGCTATAGATCAAGCTCAAAAATCCATATTAGTTCAGGCATATACGTTTACTTCAAAGCCAATTGCACAATCTTTCATTAGAGCAAAAAAACGTGGTGTTGATATTAAGGTTATTCTAGATGAATCACAGATCAGCTCAAAATACAGTGTCATCAATGAATTGTTTTATCAAAAGATACCGGTATACATAGGCTATAAACCTGCAATTTCACACAGTAAAATTATGATTATTGATGAGCAAAAAATCATAACCGGGTCATTTAATTTCTCTGACTCTGCGCAGAAAAGAAATGCTGAAAACCCACTGATTATAACGGGAGATCTTCTATTAGTTGAGCAATACGTGGAAAATTGGAAAAATCGTCAATCGCAATCTAAGCCTTATGAACCAGAATAACTACTTTGAGCTGGCTTTGAATTCGTCAAGTTCCTCAGAAAGATTTTTTACCCGCTCTTCCAGACGATATACCGTAACGGTCAATCCGTTGTTCTGCTCTATAAATTTATCATGCATGTGAACCCGTAAATCCAGCTTGGCAAGCCACCATATCGCCGCTACCGTCTGTATTAACATCGTTAGTATTACTGCTATTGGAATCTTTTGATTTTGCATAATTACTTAAATGTGGATTTATTATGGATAGCTACTTTATAGTAACTACTTCTCTGATTTGTACTGTTCCTCTGCTCTAGCCAGTAACTTTATTATTTCTTTATAAGGTTTATTTTTATCGTGTCGCGATGCCATTACAGCCATTTTTCTAGCTCCTTTTCCGTCATTATCTTTTATGTTAGGATTCGCACCTTTTTCTAATTAAGAACCTTACAATTCCTAAATGCCCTTCACCTGTAGCATGATGTAAAGCTGTCCTTTTAAAAGCATTCTTGTCGATTGTATTTATATTTACTTTCTCTTCTACTATTAAAAATCTAATAGTATCTAAGCATCCTTCTCTTGCTGCATAATGTAATGCTGTTTCGCTTAAGTTTGGTATTATATCTTTTACTAAAAATCTTGTTGTTTCTAAACTACAATTTACAGTAGCTACTTGTAGTATCTTTCTGTAATTCTCATTAGCTTTGGATTTTTGGTAGCAATAAGTAATAACAACACATACCATTAATATCATAAACTATACAAAATGTAGTTTATCTTTTTCATCACACTTCAGTTTGTTCATACTTGGCACACAGTTCCTTCATATTAAACAGATCATTTACTCATTTTTTCTTAACATCACTTACTCAAAGATGCTGACAACATAGTAAGGTAACCTGAGCCATTTAAAGTATGCTCCGCTCTATTAACTATCCATTCACCATCTACTGCTTGATTAAAACCTATAAGATTAAGTTTAGCCTCTGCAAGTATTTGAGGATTACCTGGCATGGTTATATCTAAAGTTTCATTGTTACGCTTTAATTGTTTCAACTTAGCATTTGCTGCACTCAGTGCTGACTCTGCATTTGGGTAAATTTCTAGCATAATATAACTTGGCTCGCCGCTACCAACTGTTTCTTTAATAGTTTCTCCCATTTCATAGCTGTGCCATTTTGCTACCACTGAATTGTACTTGTCGCGTACAGTAAAATGTACCTTCCAGTTAATCGTGTCTTCAGGTCGAATAGTTGTTGTCCCTAAAGCTTTTCCTGTTGCTGATTTTGCCATATTTTTTGGAATAAATAATATATAACCTCCAGCTAGTTTTGCCATTGCTTCACGCTCTATTGCTATTTTCGTTAGAAGGCTTATATCACTTTCCTCTGTTTGATTAATGTGTGGTACCAGTACATCTTTAAACTCTCCAGCGACTTTATATCCATACCCATGTTTTTGGGCTATTTCTTTAACTAGGTTCTCTAGGGTAATTTGGTGCCATTCTTTGGATACTTTTGCTTTCAAAGATATTCTTAAATTTGTTGCATGAGCTTTGATTAGTAGGGTCTTAGGTGGGCCTTGTATCGTAACTTCGTTGACTGTATATATACCCATTGGAAAGACTCCAGTTTCCTTATAACCTAATGCTATGTTCAATTCATTTGGAACTTCTACATTTTCATTGCCATAATCAACACATACCTCTGCGACATCATCTATAGTACCAGATTCATCAGTAAGATTCACCGATATTACATGATCTTTTATTCCTTCAATGCTAAATCCTGGCTTCATTCCCATACTTTTAAGACAGATTTATTCAATGGTTCTTGTATTGAAGGCAGTTTAATTTTCAATCCTCCTGGCAAAAAACTATCATACTCTGCAAGTCCAGTATTGTTTTCCAAGACCATTTTTACTGCTCCTGAAGTAAATCCATAGTGTTGCCAGCAAATATAGTCCAACATGTCCTTCTCTTTTGTCGAGTAATATATAGTCATGAATAGCGCCTTAAACTTAAATTAAATTCAACTTTTTTTGGCAACCCGCAAGGGAAAAATGACGTTAGCTTTTCTTCAAAACGAGTAATTACAAATTGTCCCCAAATATTTCCCATGCCATCAACTAAAGTGCGGGGTATTTGGTTTGCCTCTGCTTCTTTCATATCCTTTAATTCACTTAAATTATTGAGATAAATAACCCCTTCTATATCTATATTTTCTGCCCCTTGACCAATATTCTGTAGCAATGGTTTGCCAATACATTCGACCACACTCCAACGCTTCTCCTTGCTGTACTTTAAGCTTGTTGGGGAAATTTTATATGGACCAAGGGATAACATTAGTAAATAGGATCTACCGTATCAAACATAACATCTCTTGATTTTTCTCTTATCCTTTTTATTACTTCATCTGCAAGACTACGAACATCTTGGTTAGGCTCTGCTTTTATACTTATATTAAATGTGAAAGTTTGATTGAAAATTTTTTGTTCATACTTACATTTTTCACAGTCTTTTAAAACTTTCTCTAAGTCATCTGCTACAGAACTTTTTTCCTCAATAATGCTACCGATTTTAGCATTTCCAATAATACTCTTTCCGCTTTCAGAAATTTCCTTATTATTTAATAAAGGGTTTCCATTACTCAAAACATTACTTTCAGCAACTACCTTGCCAATTTTTGTTTCTACTGGTGTCTCAAATGCTTTTA
>NZ_JAHDJT010000118.1 GCF_023661085.1 Wolbachia pipientis | reverse complement strand
AAATGCCGGAGGGGTTTTGAGGTATAGCTAATTTTAACTTTGCAGCTATGAGTATCACTAATAAAAGTTACTATATTTCATGCAGTTGTTCTACATATTAACAACTTTTTTTATTGAAAAATTCAGAAAGATATTGTAGAATTATTATAGTAATAGACTTCGGTAAAACTTATGACAGATTCAAGATTTAGCACAACTTTCAACAATGAAATTTCAGAGTGTCTTGCTGGACTAGCTAAAATAAGGAACAAGTCCATTAGAGAACTAACAGAAGAGCTAATACAAGAAGCGATTGAAAATGAGGAAGACAAAATACTAATCGAACGCGCTACTGAACTTAATGTCCCAGGTGCAGAAACAGTTGATCTAAAAGACGTCAAGTGGGACTAAAGCGCTATACGATTAAGTTTCTAAAAAATGTTAGTAAAAGGGATTTACCGATTCTTCCAAAAACAATAAAGTTAAGAGTTGAAGAAATAATAAAAGAGCGTCTTACAGTCAACCCAATTAATCTTGGTGAATCGTTGCGTTATAAATTCAAAGGACACGGAAGACTAAGAACCGGTGATTATCGTATTATATATCATGTAAATGCCGTGAAATATGAAGTAACCATTGTTTCAATAAAACACAGAAAAGACATTTACGAGTAAGTACATCCAAAACTTTCAATATATTTCTACACAGCCCCTTCTTCTGATCTATTTTCTTTATTGAAAAATTAAAAAAAATGTTGTATACTGGTTATAGTAGTAGACTTTGGTAAAACTTATGGTAAACGCTAATGTAGCTTTCAGTAAAGAAACTCTACAGCACTTTGCTAAACTGGTTGAGCTCACTAAGCAGCCCTCTCAAGAACTAGCAGAAAAGCTGTTTAGAAAAGCAACAGATCGTGAAATAGAGGATTTTCTAGTATCTAAAATCTCTGATGAGCATGATGTTGAAGGCGCAGAAATGATTAAAAGTGAGGATGTAGACTGGGATACACTATTATCCGCAGAAGCAAAACCATAAATTGTGAAGTATGATGTTGACTACCCGAAAAAAATTCTTAAAAGAGACTTTCTTCCCTTATTACCGGAAATAAGAAAAAAAATAAAAAAACTCATAGAGGATAAAATTGCAGCTAATCCATTTAAAGTCGTTAAGTGGTAAACTGAAAGAATATAGAAGCCTAAGGACTAGAGATTGCCGTATTGTATACCGCATAAACATTGCAGAACATAAGATAATTCCTGCTTCAGTAGGATACAGAAAAAACGTCTATGATAAGACACCATTGGATTTACTGTAGTAAACATTAAATGTATTTTTATACAACCCCTTTTCCTGATCTATTTCCTTTATTGAAAAATTAAAAGAAATGTTGTATACTAACTGTAGTAATAGACTTCGGTAAAACTTATGGCAGATTCAGGAATTAACATAGCTCTTGATCGAAAAACTTCACACCACCTTGCTAGACTGGCTGAAGTTACCAAGGAGCCTATCCAAAAATTAGCAAAAAGGCTAATTGTAGAAGGAATAGAGTGTGAGATAGAGGAGATTGCATTAGCTGATATTGTTAAGGAATGTGAAGCTCCAGGTGCAGAAACAATTAAGTATGAAGACTTCGAACAGGAGTAAAGTATTTACAAAATTGAGCTTTCAAAGAGGTATGCTAAAAAGGATTTTCCAGCTCTGTCAGAAGAAACAAAATCTGCTATTAAAAAAGCTATAGAAGAGGAGCTCAAAGTTAAACCAACTAAAGTCGGTAAACCATTACGTGGTGAATTACGAGGATATAGAAGACTAAAGTTCGATAAATACCGCCTCATCTATCATGTGAATATTTCAAAACGCAAAGTACTTCTTGTCACAGCAGGATATAGAGATAACATTTATAACCAGGCAGGATTGTTAGATTTATTACCAAAACTTTAAATATATTTCTACATAGCCCCTTTTCCTGATCCATTCTCTACTTAGGCGGCTTTACTCAAATTAAAAAATCTAGACTTTTTGGACCTTACATACTATTTAGATTAATACAGTTTTTTTCTGAGTATCTTCCTTAACAAAAAAATAGCCAGTAAATTCAATCATTTATAGTAAGTAATTAGAGATTTTCTTAAGGAGAGCGCACAGCGAACCATATTACTAATAGATCTGTGATAACTAAAAATGCAAAATTTACTTGATTTTATGTTAAACACTGGTATAATTTAGCATTATTATTAAAAGCTGGTAGTGGAAATGAAACTCGAAATGTCAGAAGAGAACAGTAAAAGAGTTTTATCTGGTGTAAAATGGATTATTAATGCTAGTCAAAACTATAAGTCAAATAGTTCTGGAAAAAAGCTAATTAATGCTTTTTTACTTCTTCCAATTATTGTACCCACTGTTATAATGGGATCACTAATTGTTTGCACCTACTTCTTTTTAAGTGCTGTTAGTGTTCAAAAGGATGATTCTAAATTGTCTAAAGTAGTAAAAGGTTTAGCTAGAATTCTAATATATATTGTTGCTGCTGTGGTTCTAATTCCATGCGCTATATTAAATCTAGTAATTTCACTTATACCATTCCTCATTTTTCGGGCTATTAATAAAGACATATTCAACCAAAAAGACACAAATATAGAAGATAATCAAGGTCAAACAGTAAATAAAGTTAATGGTGAAGAGTACAGCACACTTATTGAAGAAGAAGTCAATAAGTTAGGGCAACAAGATAATACAGAGCAGGATCAGCCAACTACCAACTCATGTCAACCATTAACTAGTAATCCACCACATAATCGACCAACTGTAAAAGTAATATCTCGAGTAGTAGACAACACACAGGTTGTAGACCAGACTACTATAGTAGAGGATATAAACAATGATAACATACGAGATGGTAAAGCGATGGTTCGAATAGCTGGGAATGATAGTTGCCTTGGTATTGGTTATATTGCTTTCGGATATGACACTAATCAACACAAAGGTTTCGCTTTTGCTGGAGGGTTTTCATGTAAATTGGTTAAAGGTGGAGATGGAAAAGCAAGTGGAGTAGACGTGGGATTGGGCTTAAGCGTGCGCGCAGGAGCTAATAAACAAGAAGCAGAACGAGCACTAAAGCAAAGCGAATTAGCACGAACTATGCTATCACCTGGTAATGGTGGAATGTTGTCTATAGAGCAATGCGATAGTACAAGACGAAATGAAATCTCATCGTAGGTGGTAGTGGAAGCTATCACTCTTACAGCAATTCACTTCACCAGTGGTAAAGTAATACCGCACTGCTTCATATACTTTCCTTTCATGTCATCATATGATTTTCCACACTCGCTTTCACCACTTAAAAACACAAATTGGCATGCTCCTTCATTAGCGTAAATTTTTGCAGGAAGTGGAGTAGTGTTTGAGAATTCGAGTGTGACATGACCTTCCCATCCAGGTTCAAGGGGAGTAACGTTTACTATGATTCCACACCTTGCATAAGTTGATTTACCAACACAAATAACTAGTACATTCCTTGGTATACGAAAATATTCAATTGTGCTTGCAAGTGCAAAGCTATTTGGCGGAATTATGCATACATCTGTTTCCTTATCTATAAAACTATTCTCGGAAAAATTCTTAGGGTCCACCACAGCCGAATTAACGTTAGTAAAAATCTTGAATTTATTGCCAACCCTTGCGTCATACCCATAAGATGATAGTCCAAAAGATATAACACCTTTACAGCTTTTGTGATCCACAAAAGGTTCTATCATTCCAAAGTTTTCAGCTTTTTCTTTTATCCATTTATCTGGCATAACCGCCATAATTTTCCTCTAAAGTTGTGTAATACTTACAATAATATAAAATAAAATTTAAATTGTAAACTACGTGCCGGCACTGAAATGACTCCGTCTTATCCAGTTCATAAATTGTTTTAACTGTAAACACTAAGAAATTTACTGAATGAAAAAAGGCAAAAGAAGCCCTGGTCATTATTTATTTTCAGTATTGGCGTTTTTATGCTTTAAACGCTGCAATTTAGCTGCTT
>NZ_JAHDJT010000117.1 GCF_023661085.1 Wolbachia pipientis | reverse complement strand
TGTCTTTTTTCTCTGTCTGGTAAATTTCTTAAATATTATAGCTTAGACTAGTTGCCTTCAAAAGCAGCTAAATTGCAGCGTTTAAGGCATAAAAACGCCAATACTAACAACAGACAGTAACCAGGGCTTCTTTTGCCTTTTTCTATTTAGTAAATTTCTTAAACACTTACTACTAGAGATAAAACTCTACAGACTACTTCCAAGTAATCGCTGATTATCTGGTTGATCAACTTTAACATTGTTAAGTGTAGTGTTTGCTTTGTACAAATAGTGACACCCTAATGCAAGAAAAACCGATGCAGCTATAGCAAGTGTAGCGCATATTGCTAAATAAGGTGTTGCTAAACTTGCACCAACAGCACACACCCCAGATAATATGAAAGAAGCAGAGGCATATTTTACCTTACTTTTTACTCCTTGAACATTGATTGCTGAGGGTTTGCTGTCTTTATTATCCTCCAGCTCTTTATTTCTGTCCTCAGATTCCTGTAGTTTTGTCTTCAGCTCTTCATTTTCACTTTTAAGTGCTTCCAGTTGTTGGATCTTACCTTTCAGCTTTTCATTTTCACCTTTAAGTGTTTCTAGTTGTTGAGTTTCATTTTTCAGTTCTTCATCTTTACTTTTAAGTTCCTTATCTTTTTCATTCAAGCTTTGCTTGGTAGCATTTAGGTTCTCTTCTAGTTGATTTTTTTCTTCAATAAGTTTAGTTACTTGACCATTCAGCTCACTAATTTTTTTCTCCTTATTTGCAAGCTGAGCTTGTACATTTTCAAATTCCTGTAGTTTCGTCTTCAGCTCTTTATTTTCGTCTTCCAGCTTTTTATTTGTACTTTTAAGTGCTTCCAGTTGTTGGTTTTCGTCTTTTAGTCCTTCATTTTCGCTTTTAGGTGTTTCTAGCTGTTGATTTTTATTGGCACCTTGTGCTTTTTCTTTACCCATTTCACCCTCCCTAAAACTATAACTTATAGGGTTTTGCATTAAACCCCACATCCCACTTAAAATATCACTTTTTTCTCCTTCTGCAAGAATATTTTTTACTGCCTGTTGACTAGTGCCAAAACCCACAGGTTGGCTTTTGTTATGACATAAAGCTGGATTTAACCTAGCAATATCTCTAAGTTTTTTAAACTGAACATCCCCTCCTAGAGATGGTTTTGCAATTCCGCTACTTTCACTTGCTTGAATTTTACCGAAGAGAAACTTTGATGCTCCGATATACTGTGTAGAAAAAGTCTCTGGCTGCTGAACTTTTGTTGTATTCTTTCTATAGCTTACTCCTGTAACATTTCTGTCATTAGATTCATATGTATTAAGTGAAGCTGGTTCTTGCTGTGGCAAGCTCCTTTGAAAAGGTCCCAAACAACCTGGCTTTGTTGCTGCATTAGTGAAACCCTGCACAACTTTTCTGAACATATCTACCCTAGTCTACAAAGACATTATGTATAGTATACAGTATAGATTAATCTAATACAAGAATAATTTTTTCACTGAAACACTCTACATATTACAAAGGGAATTTATATCTTCTCTCCTTTCATACCTTAGAAATAAAATCAACTCCTTTTATAGTATGCTCTGACTTTAAGTGACCAAAAGCCTACCATCCCTATCAATAAACATATAGGTATTACTAGCATAGATCTAATCATTACGTCAGTTCCATAAAATGGCTTTCCATCGATAACTTCACCGTTCCAATAAAAATTCATTATATTTGCAATAACGACATGAAAAAAATAACCAAAACTCATAACTATAGAATTACTTACAGATCCTGCACTTGCTACTGCATCATTTTCCACACAACTTACAACTTTAGCAACCAAAGCAAGTTGGTACGTGGAAGCAAGGCCAATAATAAAGAATAATACACATGCCAGAGGTGCATTGATATCGAATATAAAAAGTAACGAGAACACTATTATCATGGCCATAGCACAAGAAATTATTATCTCATAGTGCTTAGTTGGATTCTTTGCTAATATATAAGGAAATAATAGATGTCCAAAGCCAAAGCCTATTAGTACCCATTTTGAAATACTATACGCAACTTCTCTATCTATCTTATATATCTCATGCAAGAATGTTGCGGACCACGCATCTGCAAAGCCTTCTAACGGTCCAAACATAAAACCGCCAAACAAACCTATCAATAAAATGTTTTTGTTAAATATAACTTTGCCCAAATTTTTGATGTTTAATTTTTCACTTGAGGTACCAACTTTAGGTATAGATATAAAGGTAGTTAAAGCAAGCAATAATCCAAATATTATACATGCAGTCAGTACATAATCCCATCCGAATTTATCAAATAAGACATACAATGGTTTGGTGGCAAATACACCACCTAAAATGCCAATGATAACCGATATGCTGAACATCATGGCAAATTTTTCTCTACGGTAGTAGATACTTATTATTTTAAAGAGTCCGAGTGCTGAAGCAGAAGATCCAATACCAGTAATTACTCTCCCAACAATAGAATAACTCCAATTGTTAGAACTAACTAAAGGCAAAGCACCCAAAGATGTCAGCATAATACAAGCAGGTATGATAATTTTGGAACCAAATCTATCCAGAAGAATACCCACAGGAATATGCGCTAGCACATAGCCTACATAGTATAGTCCGCAAAATTGTCCTATTTCTGTTGTTCCTATGCTAAGCCTTACCATCAATTCAGGAACTATAACATTTGGAATTACACGCAATATGTATTGATATGCATAAAACAGAGATGCTAACAACCATATTAAGAAATTTCTCTGCAGCACTAGTCTTACTTTAAACTTAGAGCATAGGTGTTTTAGTTATGAAGGGCAAGTTTTATAGTAAGAAGCTGCAAAAAAATTGTGTAACCTAACCACTATTCTTTGCTTTTTTTTATAAATCTCATGCTAAACAACACGATCATACATTAACCTAAATATCATGGCAAACAAAAATAACAATTTTAAGTATAAAAACCTTTATATTCTAGGTGACAGTTTATCTGATAACGGTGCACTTTGTGGAATTTTAGAGACATTCTCCTTTGCAAAAAACGTGAAATTTGATGAACCTTGTTATCAAGGAAGATCTTTCAGCAATGGCCCTGTTGCTGTTGAATACGTAGCAAAACATTTAGATTTAGGAGAGTTTAAACCTGGATGGAGTTGCTCATTTCTTGGTAAATGTCACGAACAGCAAGGCCAAAACTATGCAGTTTCATATGCAGCAGCATCTGAAATTTCTGATCCCATTTATTCCTATTTCTTCAACAAATTTCGTTTAGCTAACCAACTAGATGCGGTAATTAAGCATCATCCAGATATAGGTAAAGAAGATTTGTTTTTCATCATGATTGGCGGAAACGACATCATGGTTGCTACCGCTTATGATGATACTAAAGGGGAAGAAGTAATGGAACAAGCAGTTAGTGAAATATGTAATGCGCTTAAGGTTCTAAACGAGCATGGTGTCAAGCACGTAGTTGTTGCAAATGCGCCAGACATTGGCTTAATACCAGCTTTCAGTAAAAATAAAGAAGCAAAAGAGCTAGCTACAAAACTCACAGAGAGCTTCAATGTAAAATTAGCTAATGGCTTGGATAATATGAAGAAAAGTGCAGGTCTTGAAATAAAAACATTCGACCTTAATTCTAAAATGAAAAACATGCTCAGTGAATACAAGAGCAAAGGTTTAAATTATCAAGATGCATGTATATCGGATGTTGCAGACCAACTTGGAGGACTTAAGGAAAATATAAAAATACTCTCAAAACTAGTATTCAAAGGAAAACTTGACGCTCACTATAATCCTGGGTGTAGCAAAGAAACACTAGAGAGCTGTTTCTTTTTTGATTATTTCCACCCAACTGCAGAACCTCACCATGAAGTTGGTGATGAAGTATACCAGTTGATTAAAGGCGATGAATGTGAGTCAACTCACACTGAACAACAAGGGAATGTGCTCTTATAATTGGGGCCCTATACTAAACCTAGAATCCAGAATACTACTTTAGTAACAAATATTTGAGAAATTTACCAAATGAGAAAAAAAGCAAAAGAAGCCCTAGCCATTGTCTATTTCCAGTATCGGCGTTTTTATGTCTTAAACGCTGCAATTTAGCTGCTTTTAAGCGCAACTAGTCT
>NZ_JAHDJT010000116.1 GCF_023661085.1 Wolbachia pipientis | reverse complement strand
CAATCCAATTGAAAAATTCTCCTATAGGTTTTACAATTGATTTCCAGATGCTAGGAAAAAAGTCCTTTACCTTTTGCCAATTAGCGATTACAAGCGCTGCACCAATTGATAGTCCAGCAATAGCAGCTCCTATAGGATTGGTAACCACAGCTAGCGTTAAAGCTTTCAGTCCCATGATTACTGCTGGAATTACTCGAGCTGATAACGAAGTTAATACCGGCAAAAGTGTTCCATGCAAAATAGCCTTAAAAGTTAGTATTCCACCTCCAACTAATGCAAATGCATAACCAAAACCTACTACTGCTATCTTACCAATAATAAGAGCTGAAATTATACTCATTATTCCTGTAGTAATAACTGGAAACTTTTCTGCAAACCAAGCTATGGGGTTAGTTATCTCTCTTAAAATACTACTCATCCACTTTAGAGGAGGTAGCATGACTGAGCCCAGGTTCATTCCTACTTCTGCTATCACGTTTCTCAGTAGTCGTAAGTTATTTGCTGTAGTTGCTGCACGATTGTTAAACTCTTCTTGCATAGACTGTTTAAATTCTTCCTCATCAGCTAAATTATTTATGGCATCCTTATAATTCTTTAAGCTTCCAACTAGTAATGCAATATCATCTTGATACTCTTGACCAAACAGATCAAGAAGGATTTGCGAACGTTCCTGTTTATCTACCTTCTCCAGAGTTTCAAAAAAATAAAGTAACGCCTCTTGACCATTTTTGCTAATCATTTGTGTCATCTCTTCTGCAGTTATTCCCATGTCTTCCAATGCTGCTTTGAACTCTTTGCTCTGTCCTTCAGCGGTTTGAAGTTTACTAAGTAGAGCATTTATTGCAGTTGCTGCTTTTGCTGGTTGTTTACCTAAACTAATGAAAGCATTTACTAAACTACTTGTTTCCTTAATATCAAGACCAAACTGTTTTGCAGTACCACCAACTATAGCAAGCGCTTTAACCATATCTCCTGCTTTAGCAGCACTGTTATCCGAAAGGTGATTGATAATATTACCTACTCTTTCCATGCCTGCTACCTCAATTCCATAAACATTGGCAAGCTTAGCTATAGAATCACCTGCTTCTTCTGCAGACATATCAAATGCTGTGGCCATTTTAGCTACTGTTGTTGTAAATCCAATTAACTTATCTTTTTGAATCCCAAGTTGTCCACCACTTGCAGCTATTTGTGCTAATTCTGTAGCTGATAGTGGTATTTCACGGGATAACTTCCTTATATTCTCACTAAACTTATTAATTTCCTCATCATTCTGAAACTTTACAACCTTCTTAACATCAGCCATAGCACTTTCAAGGTTAATTGCAACTTTAATTGGCGCTGCAAGTGAAAGCCCTAGTCCTATAGTCTCCATTACTTGTGATCTATAATGCGCTTTTCTTGCTAAAGCATTTTGCTGTTTTTGTATTACAGATCCTAATTTACTGTATTTTCCTTTTAGTGCTTCAATAGATGAACCAAGTTTAGTTTGATCTCTCACTAAAGATTTAACATCCTTTCCACTTTTCCTTATTTCTTCATTTAATGTGTGAAGTGCATCTCTCTTTTTAATATAAGCCTCTTTTGCCTTTGATGCCGATGCTTTCAATTTTTCAAATTCATTTTTCAATGCTTTGCTTGGTTCTTTTTTTTCCTTTTTTTCTTTAGCAATTGCTGCAGCTGATTTTTTTGCTTTCTTCTCCGCTTCCTTCCAATTCTTCATGGCTTCAAGAGCATCATGATTTAGTTGCTTAAATTTGGAAACAGATTTCATTGACGAATCAAGCTGCTTTATACTATCACCCAACTTAGAAAGCTTTGCTGCACTACCTGTCATTGCACTATTAAAACTGCCATCTAACGTTGCACCGATCTTTATTGAAAGCATTGACATTTTTTTGCTACTCCTTTACTTATTTCTAGCCATGATAAAAATTCATTTACATTCATATTAGTAATCTGCTCAATTCCACTTCCTGAAATAGAACTGAGTAGTAGTACATTATACTTTAAGTTCTCTGTTCCAGCGGCGACAAAAAATCTTTTAGCACCTTTTGTATTTCTACATAATCTTTAATACATAAATCTTCAACTGCTTCTTTTGGCACGGATGCTAGATTAGCGATTAAAGCTACTTCTTTCAAGGCTTCTCCTTCTATACGTTCTATAGCAAGTAAATCTCTTACTTTAGGTTCACGTATCGATAACTCTGAGACAGAGATACTATCAACTGTTATTGGGTTATTAAGTGTTATACTTTGCATTATTGTCTCCTTAAAAAATAAAATTTCAAATAAGTTTTTATATGCCTAAAATCGTTTGCAGCAAGGCCATCTGATCAACACCATTAATCTTGCGAATCATATTCTCAGCATCGATTTCTATCAGTTCATTGCCACCTATCGTAAGTTTATAGCAATGAGCAGCTACAGTGCATTTGAGGGTGGCTTTTTCAGCAGGTTTCCAGCTACCAAAATCAAACTCTTTAAATATTCCCCTAAGGTTGATAATTACTTCTTCAATATCATTGCTACCACTGCCTTGTAATCCGCCCCTTAGCGTCAAAGAAACCGAATTTCCGTCTATTAAACCAAAGAGTCTAAAGAGCTCAGAGTCATACTCAGCGAAAGTAAAGTCTGCTTCTAGCTTTTCCATCCCCATATCAATATTTATTGGAATATCCATACCACTAGCTCTGTATTCTTCTGTTTTTATGGTAAGCTTTGGCAAGGTTATTTCGTCTATTTTCCCTGCATAACCTCTGCCATCTACGAATACGTTAAAATTTCTCAGTATTTTTGGTAACATTTGTTTTTCTCCTTTTCTTACAATACTTCACTATTGATCAAGTGTGACCTAAAAGTAATCTGTTCAGCCGGATATGGTGGTGTAAATTCAAAGTCAAAATACACTTTCCCGCTTGCAATATTTGCTGGTGTATTTAATTCTGGAGTTGCATAACATTTTCCACTGATAATCGCTCCTTGTGCTTTTAAATTGGCCAAATAAGAATTCACCCCTTCTATCACATCATCTATATAAGTTTTGGTGATATTTCGATCAACTGCCCATAAGTGAGCCCGAAGTAGACTATCATTGATTAGATCTGCAGTACGCCTTACTGATAGAAAAGCCCATTTCGAGTCATTTGAACATGTTCTATTTCCCCAAAGCCTATAGCCATTTTGATGAATTATCGTTGTTACTTCATTTTCATTTAAGTGGTTTGCTCTACAATTTACATCACCAAGGGTAAAATCAATAGGCCTGTTTGTTCCAACAATACCATTTATCTCTTTATTTGAAGGCGAATGCCAAAAGCCTTGTTCACTATCTACTTTTGCTATTAAACCAGCTACAAATGGGCTAGACGGCAAAGTTTCTTCTTTTCCATCAATAAATACCTTTACCCATGGATCAACGACGTAAACTCTGCTACTGCCTACACTTTTTCTCCATTTTATTGCTTCTTCATCATTGGTATTTGGACCATCTGCTACTATTATTGCTCTTAGCTTTTCTGCTACTCCTATCAAAGCTGCTACTACTGGGTTTTTAGATTCAGGCAATTGATGAGTAAACTGAGGTGCAATTAATATTCTTGGGGCAACATGGACTATACTTTCACTACTAAGAAATGCCTCAATTCCTTTATATTCTCCAGTTTCTTCATCAACTCCACCAATTATATTTTGAATAGTTTCACTTTCTTTGAGCTTTGAATCGCTGTTTTCACTTTCCTCAACTCGAATAACTACTACTGTTGCACCAATTTGGGAAAATATTCCGTTTATTGCAGAAGGTAAACTTCCACTCTTTCCAAGTCTTGCTGCTTCTTTTAAGCTTCCTGCAATTAACACTGGTTTATTTAGCGGAAACTTTTGCTCATCAGCTTCAGGTGCAGTACCAATTACACCTATCACTGATAATTTAGCTGTACGTACTGTTTTTGCCCCTGAGGTTACCTCAATAACATTTACACCATGTAAAAATTCTTCAGCCATTTCTTTGTATTTTTTTCCTGAAATCATCGAGCAAAGTCTGTAGCTCATTTTCACTCTTGGCTTCTTCAATCTTTCTCTTGGCTAAATCTTCAAGCTCTTCACATTTAATTATTGCTTTTACTGCTTTTTTCA
>NZ_JAHDJT010000115.1 GCF_023661085.1 Wolbachia pipientis | reverse complement strand
CTAGGGTATCAACCTTAACTTCTCTAAATTTGCTCACAATCTCTTAACTTGACGCATATGATATTTATAAATAATCAGAGTTTAAATGTAGATGAAACAGTAAGAAATAGTGTACTGAAGACTATTAAAGACAGCAAAAATCTTCAGGAAGCTATAGAGCAACTAGAAAAAGAAAAATTAATCTGGTACCTTATTGGTCCTTTACGCAAAGATGAGGAGGTTAGGAAACAGATAAACTCAAAGTGGGAAGCAGATTTCCAACGGTTCGAGCAGTCAATAAACGCAATACATGAGGAACTTAAGTTGTTTCTACCAAATCAAAGTTTCTTAGCGTATTCAACAAAAGATAATGACTTCAACATTAGGTTTGAAAACAAAGAAGAACCAATAAAAATCAGTGATATCTTAAGGGCTAGCAGTGAGGGTAAGGTCTATCACATATCCCTCGGAGAAGACAACCAAATAACCGCAAGCAAGAAAAATGGTAATGAGAGGCATTATAATTTTACTGGCTCTGGCTCATGTGAGATGATTATCAACTGGCAAGCTAAGGATTCTGAAGGTAATAGTATAAGTTGTAGCATGACTGTAGAAGTGGGTCTCGGTGGTATACTGAAAGTGATTGGCGAGCCGAAATTTGGTGATTTAAAGTTCACAAGTTCATTATCAGAGGAAGAGGAAGGTAAAATATTAAAGTTAGTTGAGCAAAATAAAGAAGTTTTTATCAATGGAAAAACTCTATATCAAGCTTTTACTAGCGTGATGGACAAGAATGTAGGCAATCAGCCAATGCAGGAAGAGAAAACATTTATACGAAATCCACCTGCGTCACCGCAGTTGCCTACGCTAGATAGCGGTGGGTATTCTTCTCTTGAAAACCCGTCTATACCTTCTTCACGGAGAAGCTCTTTCTCTTTTGAGGACGAAGAAGAATATGAACAAGAAGAAAATGAATTAAAGAATAAAGTAAAGAGATTAAAGAATAGAGTAAAAGAATTAGAGAAAGAAAACGAGTGCCTTAGGAAAGAAAATGCGGAGTTAAAAAAGCTCAATCAAGAGATAGCAGAAGAAAGTGATAAAAGAGAAAAGGAATTAACCGAAGAAAAGCAAGCTCTGGAGGAAAAAGTTAAAGAGTTTAGAACTAAATTTGAGAAAAGTGAGAAGGAATCAGCTGAAAAGAATCAAGTAATTGAACAATTGAGCCAGACAGTAGGTGAATTAGAGCAAGAATTGAAAGATAAGGATAGCAAGATAGCAGATCTAAAATCTCAATTAAAAGATAAAGAAAGTGAAATCCAACCAACAGGCAAAATCAACGAAGAACTACAGGAAAAATTGAAGCAAATTAAAGTTGAATTCAGAGCGCTACAAAAGGAAAATACAAAGCTGAGGAGTGATATGGAGAAAATCGTGAAAGATTCAAAAGACAATTATGAAAAACAGTTAGCAGAGAAAGAGAAGGAATTAGCTGATGTAAGAGATCGATTGGATGAAGAGCAATTGCAGCACAAAGAATTGGCTAAAGAATTTAACCAACTACAAAAAGAAAATTTAGAGAAGGCAATTCAACAACCTAGTGGAAAGTCTCTTGCAGATGAAATAGAGGAGGTAAATGAGAAAAAAGAAAAAGAAGAATTAAAAGAAAAGTTCCAAATGGAAATAGAGAGACTTAAACAACAGCTTGAGGAGAAGGAAGGTATGTTAACAGATATACGAGAGGAATTCAAATCTACAAAAGAGAGTTTAGAGCAATTGCAAGAGGACAATAAACAACTAGAACAAAAGCTACAAGAAATGTCTTCAGTAAGTCAAAAAGAAACTAAAGAAATGGAAATCCAAACTGATGTGAAAAAGGACGATTTCCGTGATTTATATGATAAAAAAGGCAAATATGTTAGAACAGAAATATCAGATCCAAGCCTAACTCATGCTAAGGGTCCAGAAAAATCGCATAAAGCTTGATCTAGTTGTCGTAATCTCTGCCAATTGGGGATATCTCAGCGTCACTCCCAATGAGGTTGAATAGCGTAAGTATGCTTTTAGTTTTTATACTCCCTCATCAACATAACATAATTTTGTGCTGATTGTGTAATATGATTAATTTCTTCACTTAACATCTTTTTGAAGAATTTTGCTGGTCTGCCAGCCCATATTTCTCCACTTTTAATCACTTTTCCATATGTCACTAGCGAGCCTGCAGCTACCATAGCTTCAGATTCCACAATTGCATGGTCCATTATGGTAGAGCTCATGCCTATAAATGCTTTGTCATGCACTGTGCATGCGTGCAGCGTACAAAAATGTCCCACCGTTACCATACTGCCAATAATTGTGTCACCATCTGGGTTTCTATCCACATGAATTACCGTGCCATCTTGAATGTTTGTTTCGTCACCTATTTTGATTGATCCAACATCTCCTCTGATTACGCAATTAAACCAAATGCTCGTATCTCTTCCTACTTCAACCTTACCTATGATATGCGAACCACTTGCGATGAAGGCACTCTCGTCTATTTTTGGTTCATAATCTTTGTATTTTAGAATGTGGTACATATTAAGTCTATGATTCTATGCTTTATATAACTTAAGTAAGATTTTTTCACTAAACAATAAATATTTTTCTTGGGTCGGAGCATATGGGCATACATCTCATTTCACTTTATGGTCCCAGCGCGCAACGCTTGTATAGTAATACAGAGGCATGTGCTGCTATTCCTTCATTTCTGCCAACAGAACCTAACTTTTCTGCAGTGGTTGCTTTGATATTTACAAATTCGCTATCAATCTCTAATATCTTTGATATAGATTTCTTCATTTCTGCTTTATAAGGCGATATTTTAGGCTTCTCACAAACTATAGTAATATCTAAATTAGATATACGGTATCCTTTTTCTTTTACTTTTGTAGTAGCAAAGCTCAGGAAGTAAGACGAATCACAATCTTTCCACTCAGCGGAACTAGGGGGGAAATGCTCTCCTATGTCGCCACATCCCAGTGCTCCCAGTATTGCGTCAACAACTGCATGTATTACAACATCACCATCGGAATGTGCTTCTATTGCCATGTTGTGCTCAACTTCTATACCGCAAATTTTTATAAAGTTTTCAGCCTTACTTTGAGCTTTAACGAACTTGTGTATGTCATAACCAGTGCCAATACGATATTTTGGTTCTCCAAGAAGAAGCTTTGCCATATTAATATCCTCTTTCGTAGTTAACTTAAAATTGCTTTTCTCACCTTTAATAATCGCAACATGTTTTTTGTGCTCTACCATTAGCGATGAATCATCAGTGAATTCTTTGGTTGATTGGTGGCATGACAATAATTCTTTGAAATTGAAAATTTGAGGAGTTTGTATAGCTCTGAGTTTTTCTCTTGAAATCGTGGATTTGATGAAATTATCATTTTTCAATGATATGGTGTCTTCGACTTCTATTGCTGGCACTACTCCTGCATGTTGACCATCAATCATAGACTGAGCTAGGTTATCTATCAGAGCATTTGATACGAAGGGCCTACAAGCATCATGTATAACAACAAAATCTGGGTTAATTTTTTGTAAGCTTTCAAGTCCCAACTTAACTGAATTTTGCCTACTTTTTCCTCCGTATATTGGACTTAGCAATTTAGCATCTGCGTCTTCTGTCATCCAAGTAGCTGACACTGGCTCATAGAACCCTTCATGATCTTTATTAATTACCACTCTTACATAATCTATGTATTGATTGGTCAAAAGTTTTTTGATTGTGTGAAATAAAACAGGTTTGTCTACCAGTTTTATGTACTGCTTAGAAATCGCGTCACTACATCTACTGCCTATTCCTGCTGCAACTATTAACGCTGCTATTTTATATTGTTTAGATCTGTTAGTGTACACGTTTATCATTTTCAGCTTAAATGTATAATAGCAGGTTATTTGAAGTTTCAAAAAGATTGATAAAGTTTAAAAGACAGCATCTGGGATCTCATTTCACTCTATGACGGTACCATGAAAGTGGCCCCTTCTGTCATTCCAGCGCGTGATGCTGGAATCTAAGTGAAAAAAGCTAGTGTCAGGCACTAGGATGACAAAGGGGGTGTCATCCCAGTGCTCCGACACTGGAATCCAGGATACTACTTTAATAATAAATACTTAAGAAATTTACCAAACGAGAAAAAAAGCAAAAGAAACCCCGAGTGGCGAGTTTTGACTCTATAATACTTTAAATTGGCGCTATA
>NZ_JAHDJT010000114.1 GCF_023661085.1 Wolbachia pipientis | reverse complement strand
ACAGGCTAAGATTATTTCTATATCTTTTTTTAGCCCACAATAATGTACTTGCTGTCATACCTGTCTTCGAGATTGGGTAGGAACAGCGAGGACTATTGCTGAGGCATGAACTGCTTCCTCAATAGCTAATTTTATTGGCACGCTATCAGGGATTCTACAACCAAATAATTTGTCACTTTCTCTTGTTCTATTGATTGATTCGAAAGTAGTTTTATTGCGGGTCCACAAAATCACATCTTGTTTATCACTCAGTGAAATTGCAATTGCTGTACCCCATGCACCAGCACCTAAAATTGATATAGTCACACAATGCCTCTGAAAAGTATTACTTATACTTTAGAATGGTAGGATAAGTAAATTAAAAATATAACACAGATATATAAAACAGTTAAATATTTATTAACCTAAGTATTCTTTTAATAATAATAGTTTTAACTCAATATTTACTAAAAATAATGTTATTCTTATGATATATAGTATATCTATTATGTTTTAGATCTATTTATATAGTTTTGGAATGGTATATCTATTACTAGTAGTTTTGACCATTTGTTAATAAAAGTTTGATTTGTTACTTTCCTTAGTTATATATATTACTAAAATTATAAATTACTTACGGGGTGTAAAATATGCGTATATTACTAATTGAAGATGATCAAGTAAGTGCAAAGACTGTAGTTAACGCTTTAACTTCTGATGGGCACTTTTGTGATGTTGTGACTTCTGCGCAAGACTACAACAATAATATGGTTTCTTCAAATGGAGATCACTATGACCTAGTTATTCTAGATATACACTTGCCCGGTGATATTGATGGATATGATATATTGTTAAGACTAAGAAGTGCAAAAATTAAAGTTCCTGTCCTGATACTTTCGTGTATATCAGCCGTTAATCAGAAAGCTAAAGGACTTGGATACGGTGCTGATGATTACTTAACTAAACCATTCCATAAAAGTGAGCTACTTGCTCGAATAAAGGCAATAGTACGTCGTACTAAAGGCCATCCCGAATCAGTTATAAAAATTGGTAACATAAATATCAATTTTGATCATAGGATTGTTGAGGTAAAAGGTAAAACGGTTCATCTGACTAATAAAGAATATTCTATGATAGAGTTACTAGCATTACGTAAAGGAACAGTGCTAACAAAGGAAATGTTTTTAAATCATCTCTACAATGGCTTAGATGAACCTTCAGATAACAAAATAGTTGATGTCTTTATGTGCAAGTTGCGTAAGAAACTTGAAAGTGCAAACGATGGAAAAAGCCATATAGAAACCGTTTGGGGCAGAGGGTATGTCCTGAAAGAGTATGTTGATGAAGAGGAATATTCTAATGCCAATTTAGGTGAGAATAGTGGTGGCTATCAAGCAGAACAAGTAAAAGACAATGCATAAGGTGCTTATACATTTGAATACGGCATAATTGATATTTATGTGAGTGTCTAGGTGAAATATAAGCCGGGTTCTGTTTACGTAGCTATTTATCTGGAGTAAATGTTACTATTTACTGCTTGCGATTTACCCGAGTAGATATGAGGAAAAACATAAGGCCTACTCTTATTTAATCTTGCTCCTAGTGTTGGTTACTCGACTACCAATGTTGCCATTGTTATGGTGTGCTCTTACCACACCTTTTCACCCTTACCTAAAATACTTTAGGCGGTAATTTTCTGTAGCCCTATAACTGGAGTTACCCCCGGCGGGCGTTACCCGTCACTATTTTCCCTTGGAGCCCGGACTTTCCTCTGCTGTGCTTACCACACAACAGCAGCTACTTATTTCACCTAGGACTATACTTTAACATGAAAATCATAAAAGTAAAATAATTTCCCTGCTAATCAATGGTCCGCATATCAAACATCAGGCAAAACAGCTAGAGGTAATGTCCTAGCATATCATTGCTGTTCAAAGATGATCTTCTAGATCCTGAATTTATACTACCTTCTGGTGATGGACTGCTAGATCTGCTACCACTTTCCACTGATACGCTGCCTAACACTATTTCAGGACTGCTTGTTCTGCTGTTACTGATAAAAAGTTCTCCACTACTGCTATTCGAGTTTGACTCTAAATCAGATAGCTCTAACACAGGAGCAGCATTATAGCAACGATGTTTCTGAACGTATTTATATACTATGAATCCTATAATTCCAATAACGATGCCCATTGCTCCAAGTACAGATCCTGCCATTATTCCTGCCTCAGGACCCGTTATAGCATGTTGAACTGGATGCGGAGAAGAAGCTTGTTGAGGAGGCAAAGTTGCGATAGATGCAGAAGTTGTCAACTCTCTTGTTCTGGTGCTTGGTATAGTAAATACTGTGTATGTAGTTTCCTCTGAGTTTATAATTGGCTCATGAGTTGGCGTTGTGACTCGTTTAATTGTTGTTGCTTGTGAAGTGACAGGCGTTGTCGGCTTCGCTGTTGCAGAAGATTTTGCAGTACTTATTTCATCAGTGTCCGTAATAACTGTGGTAGCTTTTGAAGTAACGGTTGTTTCAGATGTTGTTGGTTTCACAGTTGTAGACACTTTACTTGTTTGAGTTGTTAACTCCGCTGTTGAAGGATGAGTAGTCTCCACAGCATCAGTTTCTGTTGTATAAGTAATTGCAGTGGTTGACGTTTTCGTAGAAATCTCAACCTTCTTTGTGGTAGTTGTGGGAGCTACGGTACTACTAGAAATAATACTAGGCGTCAATCGACCGTTAATGATATTAACAAAATCGTTGAGAGCTTTAATACTATTTGCTGGTATCGTTGTTACCTTGGAAGGTTTTTCGAACCTTCTATGATTGAAAATTATGATATTTTCTCCGCTTGTTGCAGTTACAATAAAGCAACCTTGACCACCGTCTTTAACATACAATTGATCTATAGGATCTTTAAATTCGTGAACAATAAAGTCCGATTTTGATCCATTCTTAGCAAGACTTGCTAAATGCAATTCTTGCATATTAGAAGACTGGCCTTTCGCAAGAAAAGCAACTAGATCATTTCCCTTTGTTTGCTTTACATGCTGTAAAAAGCTTATTTCATATTTACTGGAAAGAGATAATGCCTTATTACCTACTTGGCACTCTTTTTTACTAAGCAGACATTCGTTAGCTCCCTTTCTGTCTTTCAAATTCTGGACTACTTTGGCTACATCAAATTTAAAAATTTGTGTTTTTTTCACCTGATTTTCCTTGATAATCCTTTTACTCATTTGCACGTAAAGCATCGTGTTTTCATTTAATGCCAATTGTCCTGGGTTATTAAATTTGAATAATTTTCTTTCTATGACGCCTTTTTTTCCAGGTAGTGCTCTAAATGTTCCGCTTTCGTTTGGCTTCAGATACCAAGAAACTAGGGTTTGATCCTTTAAATTATGGGCGATTACAATAACATTACCATTATCAACCTTTGCTGCTTTTGGTTGAAAGTAACTATTACCTATGTTTGCAGAATTGCCATTGTCAGCATTTTTTTGCAATTTTGTTTTACCTGAATGCTCAACTGCAGGAGCATTAGTTGAATGCTTGATTTTGTAAGTGCTGAATGTTAGGCCTTTAATATGTTTTTTTCCTTCTTTGTTAGTCCCTTCTTCAGAAGAGATTATTCCAACTTTATCTATTTCAGCTGAATTTTCTATCAGTGCGAGGGATAATTGGCCCTTGAATTCATTTGCTACGTTAACATCTATATCGTACTCGTATGTTTTTGATTGATATAATGGACTAATGAGTAATTTTACTTTACTGGTTCCATTACCGTTATCTTGATGGCTGAGTCCATAAGCAACACCATTTCTCTCAATGAATGCTATGTTTGCTGGGTCGAAACCTGTCGCTTCTTTAATTTTTAGCGTATTTGAGCTAACTTCGAGCAATTTATTTAATACAAACACAATCTTATTTAAAATTTTAATAAAAAGTTATTATAGCTATTTTAACATGCTAATGTCAACAAAAATATTAATAAGTTAATCTTCTTTTTATATTCTGAGGTAATACATCAATAAAACCGAAACTGTCTAAAACTCCTGTAAGCGGTTATATGGCTTGAGCTAGCTACATTTCTTGACGGAAATTATTTATTATGCTATAATGAGCCTTCTTAGCAGCATTAAAGAATTCTTTGGTCCTAGTAAACCAAACTACGAGCCTAGAGACAAACTTGAAATTGAGGTGGGTGGAATCCTTCCTGATAAGCATGTTTATAGTGTCGAAGGAAGCAATTTGACAGTGGAGGTATTTCACAAGAATCTTAGCAATGAGAGATTAAAAAATATCGAAGA
>NZ_JAHDJT010000113.1 GCF_023661085.1 Wolbachia pipientis | reverse complement strand
AGAAAAAAAGCGAAAGAAACCCCGAGTAGCTAGTTATTCACTATCTATCTTATGATATTGGCGTTTTTGATGTCTTAAACGACTTATAAGCGCGTTTCAGCTTGAAAACCAGAAGTTTTAAAAAGACGTGAGGTGCACATAGTGCGAAAAATTAAACATGAGACGCCAAATATGCTAAGTTTTTTTCTCATTTAATCTGCACAGACTGAAGATAAATAATAACTTCAACCTTACGATAATGGGTTTGGAGGAATTTGTCAAGTAGTTTTTTTATGGGCATGTGCTTAGCGCTGCCAAAACTGGTTTGTTATGCAATAGATCTAACGTATGATATAAAAGGAAAAGTCAGGCTGCATGCCCTAGTCTTGTATATTTTTTTAATCTACCCCTCATTCTTCAACCACCGGGCTTTCATGAGCAGAGGAGAATAAAGGTCTTCTTCCATCGATATCTTAACACTTCTCTCTTCTTCTATAGTTGGTGGACGAGTAAGAAAGCGGATTTTTGATACATCTTTAATTACTGCCATTGGCGTTTGTTCTGCCCCTTCTCCCATAACTAAAACAGCAGATGTTGCCAGCGCATCAAGAAGATTGATTTGTGTTACCTGGAGTGGCTTACTATAAAGATCTGGCTTGCCTACATAGGAATAAAGCGGCTCAAACCCACACCAACCAAGAGCAATTCCTGTAACTCCAAGGCGCATAGGTGCTATATTGCTATCTGTAATCAAAATACCAAGATGCCTTACGCAGAATTTTGTTCTTAGGTAGTTCCATACCGATATAGCTGTTTTCTGAACATCTTTTGGATATAGAATATACACCTCATTACCGTTTGATTCGTCAATGCCGGCAGATGGAATTAAAATATTATCTTTAATTGTCAAATAGATACCGCAAAGATTGCAATCTGTATCAACAATCGCATCAGCTTCTTTTTTAATCAGCTCTTCTTTAGAACAGGCAGTTTTGTGAACTACTTGCTTTTGGCAAATGGAAATGATTTTTGATGTGATGGTAAGTACAACCTCCTCCCTTAATAATTTTGAAACATAGCGATCAAGAATCTTCTCTAATGCTTCACCGCATTCAATGCGGTGGGTGTAAATTGCTTCAACTTGCATATATTAGCCTGCATATAGTGTAATCTTTTGTTTCAATGAGAATGGTTTTATTCCACCCATCAAGGAGTGCTAAGTTGAAATATACATTACCTTTATAAGGTTTGTGAATTTCTGTTATGATAAATTCTGAGATTAGATCATGTTCTAAAAAAAGGTGCGCTATCTGCGCTCCGCCAATTATGAAGATTTTGGAGCAATTCCAACTACTTTGAATTGATAGAAACTCTTGCATAGAAGAAACAATAGTACATTTTATACCTCTATTAAAACACGAACTTAGCTTGTTACGAGAAAAAACAACAGGAACACGATCCCTCAATATGTTTTGAGGTATTGCTTCAAATGTCTTTCTTCCCATAACGATAACTTGCTTGTCAGTCACTTGGCGAAAATGCTCCAGCTCACTTGGGTAGTGCCAGGGCAGTCCATTATTTATTCCAATTACCCCGCTTGGATCAACGGCCATAACTCCGGTAATCATCATCCCTGTAAAGCAGCTTGGGCTACAAAAAATCTCATGTGATCGCGCACATTGTGCACTCGAAGGAAATCAACCTTATTGTGTAATACAGACGACGTAGAAATTGTTTCCAAATCTCGATTAAAGGCAAGTTCTGAAGAAAAAGAAGAAATGAATGACTTTCTAGAATGACCCACTAGAACCTTGCAGCCGAAACTTCGTAATGCTTCTATATTGCGTAAAATCCAGATATTCTGATACAGCGATTTTCCAAAACCTATACCAGGATCAATAATTATTGAGCTTTTATTAAAACCTAGAGCTAGTAATTTATCAATACTTTTCTCTGCCCAGTGATTTATGGTATTGATGGGGTCAGTATTACCTGGAATAATGTTGTCCTTATGTGGTGGTATAGAGAGTGAATGCATAATAACGATGCTACACCCATCGCTAGCAATTGCTTTTAAGGTATTATCATCTAGATCTCCTTTAACATCGTTTATCCAAGCAATGTTGTAATATTCCAAAGCTTTTAAAATAACATCCGGCCAGAAACTATCAATACTGACTTTAATATCGCCAGCTTTCATATAATGACTAAGATTATCAAGTACTGGTTTTAAACGTGCATATTCTTTCTCTGGAATCCGCATCGAGGATCCAGGCCTTGTTGATTGAGCACCAAGATCAACTACGCTTGCACCATCTGATATCAGTTGCAATGCCTGCTTAGTTGCTTGGTCTACATCATAATAAAGACCACCGTCTGAAAATGAATCAGGAGTGACGTTGACAATTCCCACAAGCTCTGGCAAAAGCGTAAAACTCTTTAAAAAGCAGTCTTGAACGCTAGGAGTGTTGTGAGCAACAGTACCAAACGTTTTTTTGGTTGTTGGAATATTACCCATGGGGTTAAGCATTGCCATCAAATGAAGCAAAAATGGTCTGTTCAACAATTCTGGGTGAGGAATCTTAAGGTAGGGTGTATCGAGCGTTAGATCATCCCATAATAAAATATCCAAGTCGACAATACGAGGTGCCCACTTTTCATGAATCTGTGGACGGCCAATGTCACATTCGATTTGTTTTAGGCCTTTTAATAACTCTTCAGGAGAAACAGAACAATTTCCATACACAACCATGTTAAAAAATGGCTTGTCCCACTCGGTTGGAGCATCATTTGGTAAAATAGCCTTGGTTTCTAAGACAATCGAAGATTTTAGATCTTTTAAATAGCGCTCCTTTAGTAATTGAGCAGCCTTTTGTAAATTAGAAAGGCGATTTCCTATATTTGAGCCAATAGAAATATAAATCATTAGTTATCTTCCTGTTCTTGCAGTGCATTGCAATAGGTAAAGAGAACACCCCCATGTATATCGGGGACAGGTGGTGCAACTTTGTGAGTAGCCACTCTTATAGAAGAAATAGTATGCCTTTTCTGCATCAAAAGTTTGCTAATAATTATATATACATCGCGAGTGAAATGTTCGATTAAATTGAATTGCTTGCTTTGAGCAAGCGATTGTATACTCTGCACTACTTCCAGATAGCAGATAGTATCCTCAAGCCGGTCAGTTATAAATCCTACAGGAGGAGACTTAAAGGTAAAATCAACATTAATACTCACTAATTGGGAATGAAACTTCTCTTCTGTACTACAGCCTAAATGAACCCAAAGCCGTAAATCCTGGATAAGGAGGTTACATAACGGTTTTGTACCTAGTTCCATCTTTATACTTCTCTATTCTCTAGCTTACAAAAACCCACACGTTTATGAAGTTCACCAAATTATTCAAAAGAAGTTTTCCCCTTGATTGATAAAAACCTCTCAGCAATGTGCATATGCGTTCATCATTCCATCAAGAAAACCCCATAAAAGCTTTGCTCCTTTTTTAGCACCTTGCATAACTTTCCCTTGTTCTTCCTCATTTAAATCTGCAATAAGGTTTGCGCACTCCTCAGAATGCCACTCATCAGCATCCATGTGAACGGTAAAAAATTGGAGGGAACGCTCATCATCTATTGAATAGTGTCTTTTGAGGCCATCAATTTTAGATTTAGAAACCTCAGGGGTTTGACGTTCATAAGCATAAAGAGCACCCAAGCCGGAAGCAAAGCCTAATCGCACAATATCAAAGTAACCATCAACCAATTCTTGTGTCTCCTTAATTTGCGCATCTTCACGAAGATCGGACCGTGAGACACCAAGCCCTTCAGCAAAACGTTGCCATAACTCTGGATGGTTTTCATCGCCTTGTTCTTCTTCTATTAAATTACCAAGCAAAACTTGTCGTATTTTCAGATTTGGACATAAAGAATGTATACTGCTAATATAACGAGGAAATGCGGCAACATGATGATAATATTCCTTAGCGTAAACTCGCAGAGCTTCAAGACTCAATTTTCCTTCATTCCAGGATTGATAAAACTGATGTTTTAATAAATGCAAATTATCTAATTCTCTATTAAGTAATTGAACAAACATTATAATAACTCCTTAAGTTAACACAAAACTATTCCAGACTATTCATAAACTCACTAGATGTCAAGAGACATCATGCCGATTTCACTAGACCTCTCCATAACAAACTAGTTTTAGCATATGCGAAAAACTACTTGATAACCTTTGCCAATTCCATTATCATAAGGTTGAAGCTATTTGTTTAACTTCCCAATCTGTACAGGTTAAAATGACAAGAGAACT
>NZ_JAHDJT010000112.1 GCF_023661085.1 Wolbachia pipientis | reverse complement strand
AAATATGCTAAGTTTTTTTCTCATTTAATCTGCACAGACTGAAGATAAATAATAGTTTCAACCTTATAATAATGGGTTTGGAGGAATTTGTCAAGTAGTTTTTGCATTCTTGGTACACACTGCTCTTAAATCACAGGTTAAAAAGTTAAGATAAAGGTATAAAAACATGAGTTTTGTTTTGACTTTTTGTGCTAATTTTGCAGAATATTGAGATTATCACTTGGATTGAATGCATGACAAAAGAGAATTGGGAGGCGGTAATTGGGCTTGAGGTGCATGCTCAGGTCTCTTCTAAGGCAAAGCTATTTTCTAGTTCATCAACTGAGTTTGGTGCTGAACATAATACTCAAGTTTCCCTGGTTGACGCAGCAATGCCAGGCACATTGCCAATACTAAATTACTACTCCATAGAGCAGGCAATACGCACCGGTCTCGCGCTTTCTGCGGAAATTAATAAGTGTGCTTACTTCGACCGGAAAAATTATTTTTATCCTGATTTACCGCAAGGTTATCAGATAACTCAGTTCTTTGAGCCGATAGTTAGAAACGGTAGAGTTTTTATCAACAATAATGAAAAAGAAATAAGAATTGCGAGAATTCATCTGGAGCAAGATGCAGGAAAGAGCGTTCATGAAGAGAGCGAGACTTATGTGGATTTAAACCGCGCAGGGGTTGCTTTAATGGAAATTGTTTCGAAGCCGGATCTTCGGTCATCTGCAGAAGCTGCAGAATTTATGAAAAAATTGAGACAGATTTTACGTTACATTGGCTCATGTGATGGTGATATGGAGAAGGGATCACTTCGTTGTGATGCAAATGTTTCTGTGCGTCCAAAAGGCAGCAGCACATTTGGCACTCGTTGTGAAATAAAAAACCTAAATTCAATACGTTATATTACGCAGGCTATAGATTATGAAATACAAAGGCAGATTGAAATTTTGGAAAGTGGGGGAGAAATAAGTCAAGATACCTTATTGTTTGATGTCGCTTTGGGAAAAACAAAAGTGATGCGAAATAAAGAAGATGCAAGCGATTACAGGTATTTTCCTGAACCTGATTTGTTGCCTGTTGAAATAAGCCAGGACAAAATCGATCTTATCAAGTCATCTTTGCCTGAGTTGCCAGACCAAAAGAAGCTGCGATATATTAAAGAGTTAGGTATCAACGAATACGATGCAGACGTCATTACTTCCGATAAGGCAATTGCTGATTATTTTGAAGAATTGATAAAAAAGCACGATTCAAAGCTCGCCGTTACTTGGCTCACTGTGGAACTTTTTGGTCGTTTGAATAAAGCAGGTATTGATATTGTGAGCTCTCCGATCAAAGCAAACGCCTTGTCCGAGCTCTTGGATTTCATCGTTGATGGAACAATTTCTGCTAAACTTGGCAAGCAAGTTTTTGATATTATGTTTGAAACTGGCAAATCGGCGTCTTTAATTATAGAAGAGCAGGATCTAAAGCAAATAACCGATAAAGGTCAAATATCTGAAGTTATCAACAAGATCATTAATGATAACCAAGATAAAGTTCAAGAGTACAAAAGCGGTAAAACAAAATTATACGGATTCTTTGTTGGCGAAGTCATGAAACTTACAAAAGGAAAAGCTAGCCCTGATGTTGTGAATTTGATCTTAAGTGAAAAGCTAAAATTGAATTCCTAAATTTTATCTCACTGGAGGGGCAAAAAACTTTGCCCCCTGACGTTGACATTTAATTGTTCATAGAGTTAAAAAAGTCAGCATTACTCTTTGTTAAAAGCAATTTATCGCGTAAAAACTCCATTGCTTCAACAGATCCCATAGGATTGAGTATCCTACGCAACACCCATATCTTATTCAATATAGCCTTATCAATTAATAGCTCCTCTTTTCTAGTTCCAGATTTTGTAATGTCAATAGCTGGAAATATTCGCTTATCAGCAAGTTTTCTATCAAGTATAACCTCAGCATTACCCGTACCTTTAAACTCTTCAAAAATAACTTCATCCATTTTTGACCCAGTTTCTACAAGAGCAGTAGCAATTATTGTCAAAGAACCACCATTTTCAATGTTGCGAGCTGCTCCGAAAAAGCGTTTTGGTCTCTGCAGCGCATTTGAATCTACACCACCAGTTAGAACTTTTCCAGACGAAGGAATAACTGCATTATAAGCGCGTGCAAGACGGGTTATAGAGTCGAGCAAAATTACAACATCCTTTTTATGCTCAACCATTCTTTTAGCCTTTTCTATTACTATTTCAGCAAGCTGTACATGGCGGTAAGCAGGCTCATCGAATGTAGAACTCACTACTTCGCCCTTTACAGAACGCATCATATCTGTCACTTCTTCAGGTCTTTCATCTATAAGCAATACTATTAATTCTATTTTTGGATGATTTGTAGCTATAGAATGAGCCATTTGCTGGAGCAATATCGTTTTTCCTGTGCGGGGTGGAGCAACTATTAATGCTCTTTGTCCTTTTCCAAGAGGCGCAACTATATCCGCAGCTCGCATACTTATATCTTTTTTATTATCTACGCAGCTGTTGTTTTCAAGAATCAACCTTTCTTCAGGGTAAAGAGGAAGCAAGTTGTCAAAGTGGACGTATTTTCTCAGTTCACTTACTTCAGTAGAGTTTATACTTTGAACCTTAGTTAAAGTAAAATATCTTTCCTTATCACTAGGTGGCCTGATTTCCCCACATACCATGTCCCCTGTACGCAAATTGAACTTTTTTACCTGTCCATTGGAAATATACACATCGTCAGTACTCGGAGCATAATTAGCACTTGCTGAGCGTAAAAAACCAAAACCATCAGGTAATATTTCTACTATTCCGCTTCCTGTAGTAGTGCCTCCTTCTTCGCTCATTTTCTTCATTAAGCTGAATATCATCTCCTGTTTCAGCATTCTGCCATTACCTTTACCATTAGTTGAAATTTTCCTTTCTTCAGCTAGATCCAATAATTCTTCTGCTGTTTTTTTTCTCAGTTCACTCAGATCTAGTGCTTTTCTGTTTTCTTTTACACCTTCATTTGTTGTTTGTTTTACCATATCGTTGTTGGAAATTTGCTCACTCGTTTTTGCTGATTCTAATTCAGCTGCAATCTTTTCTTTTGCTAAAACATCTGCATTGATTGTTACCATAGTCCTCCAAAAATTTTAATTGATGCTTACTAACCTGAAATGTGACTACAAGATAATAATTAGGCTAAACTAATCTTTAGGAAGTATTAAACTCAATTGCTATTAAGCCACATACTTTACCTACCATTATACCAGTAAACACTGACAAGTCAAGTTAATTTAATATTAATAAGATATGAAAATAGATAAACAACTTGAGAGACTTTAATAATTTTCCTTTATATTCCTTAACCTTTCTTGTTTCTCTTCTTTTATTTTTGCTTTTTCTATTTCTGTTTCTAAATTTTCTTGACTGCATAAGCCGAGCAGTACAGGATCTTGAGGTTTTATATTTTGCATATTATAGTGAGACCCATCCCTTACCTGCTCCACTGTACAATTTGTTGTACTAATCAATTTAGCTATAACATTATTGTCCAAAATAGGAAACTTTTTTATTAAATAATAAATCGCATCAGGTTTATCTCTACGCCTTGCCGGAGAAGCAAGGCCGGAAGCATTGCCGATTGATTTACTCCTTTTTTTTACATTTTTTGCAATCAAACTTGGGATACGACTTGGGTTTTTTTTACAGTTATCAATTTCTTTTTCAGTTATTATTCCAGAAATAATAGGATTAAATCTTTCAACATCTATTTCCTCATCAGCTATATTTTGCACTTCTTCAAGAGCTAACTTACAACATTGCGCTATTTGATTAAAAGTTAAAGCAGTATTGTCTACTAGCCAAGCAGCAATTTGCATGAGAAATTGTTTATTTTTATCATTGCCCTTAGAAAGTTCTGTTGACATCAAAAAGCATCTCCCATTTTTTTTAATATTCATTATCGTTATTTAGAGCTAAAATATAAGCTATTAAAATTAAAAAAGCATTAATTTTGTCACTGAATAGATCTCTTGCATTATGGTAGGGAGTTTTTAGGAGAAACGCAGGTGAACGCCGCAGAATGCTTGACGCTGGAATCTAATGTCACTTTATAGTGGCGTTTCCAGGTAGTCTTTTTTTTCATCTCAGCATCTCTTTTTCTTGCTATCCAAGTATCCCCTCCTTCTGTCATCCCAGTGCTTGACACTGGGATCTAGTTTCTATAAAATGGTGCATTTTAACATAACGTTTATACTCACTAACCTAATAAAATTCTTAGATTCCAACGTCACGCGCACAGCTGTACGAACATTAATTATGGAAAAGAAAAAAGATAATAATCGTAGAT
>NZ_JAHDJT010000111.1 GCF_023661085.1 Wolbachia pipientis | reverse complement strand
TATAATGAATTTTATCAGTAACCACTAGGTTTTTTAGTTGCCATGCAACAAAGCCATGCCAGTGTCAAGCACTGGGATGACAAAAAAGGAGGCATTGGGATAACAGAAGAAGGGGCTACTTGGATGACATCATAGAGATTGGGACTGACAGGAAAAGGGGGCGCTGAGATAACAAGAAGATGGCACTGGAGTGACAGAAGAAGGAGTGCTATGATGGCACCATAGGAGTTAGGATGATTGTAAGTCGAGATCCTTATTCCGTTCTTTTGTCCAAAACTATTCCATAAAGAAATTACTTTACTTACTCAATGAATCTAACTATAATGATAACAGGGAATTAAAACTTTGCAGAAAAAAAATCATTATTACCAATTAATTAGGAGATTATATGGATAAAAGTACTAGAGGGATTATACTTATAGTAGGGCTTGGTGCTGTGCTGGGAGGACTTACAGGTTTGGGACTAAGTTTTACAGCTTTATCACCTTTAGTTATAGGTGGAATTGTTGCCGCTGTTCCTGCAATATTATTTGTTGCATTGGGTGTATACTATAGTGTAAGAAAAGGAGAATTTCGCAAAGAAGATCTTTTCGCGGCTGCTTGCATATGCGTTGCAGGCGCTGCAATCGGAGTTGGTCTTGCTGCAGCTGCAACTGCTATTTTTC
This sequence comes from Wolbachia pipientis, assembly GCF_023661085.1. Lineage (GTDB taxonomy): Bacteria > Pseudomonadota > Alphaproteobacteria > Rickettsiales > Anaplasmataceae > Wolbachia. The sequence goes on along the minus strand of NZ_JAHDJT010000111.1, from coordinate 3,722 downwards.
CTGTGCAATGCTTGGAGCAGGATCTGCATTTAACAGGTGCAGTAATAGGAGCCATAGCGCCAATTGCAGGAATTCTTGCAGCAGAGTATATCATTGCACCAATAGCTGAAAAAGTGAATGAATATGTTCTATCACTTATGATTGAAAAAGTAAAAGGATGCTTTTCCTCAAAAGAGAAGGAAGTTTAAACTAAGGTTTTGCTTTCTGTTATTCCAGTGTGCAGCACATCGGACATTTATTTCAAAGACAGTATGTTATAGCCAGTTTTGCCTCGTTTCCCAGTGAAGATCGCTATCAAATAACAATGTTCGTGCAGTTGTGTTGCATGGTTAAGGATACAACTGCTCTATTTTCCAGTTGCCTTCTTCAACAAGGGTGTATCTAAATCTAGTGTGTCTTCTATGTTCACCTTCTTGCCAAAATTCAATTACTTTTGGGATTACGCAGAATCCCACCCAAAAGTCAGGACGAGGAACTTGTGTATTGTAAAGTTCTTTTTCCTTTAGTTTGATAGATTTCTCAAAATCTTGCCAATTTTTCAGAACGCTCGATTGTTTTGAACACCATGCACTAATTTGACTATCGCGTGCTCGAGAGGAGAAGTATTCATCAGCTTTTTCACCGTCTAGGAGTTTAACATCTCCCTCAATTCGTACCTGCCTAGAAAACTCCATCCAGTGAAATACTAATGCAGCTTTAGGGTTCTCGGTCAATTCTTTTCCTTTTCTACTATTTACATTAGTGAAGAATACGAAGCCTTCTTCGCTATATTCCTTTAGCAATACCACTCTTGCAGATGGAATGCAGTCTTTGCTACAAGTTGCCAGCGTCATTGCAGTTGGCTCTTTACATGAAGAATTGACTGCCGCTTTGTACCACTGCGAAAACAAATCAAACGGATCTTTTTCAGGTAAAAATGTCATACCAAAGAATAAAATCTTAATTCTGACATACGCTGCAGAAATAAGTGCTACGGCCATTTTGTCGTACAAGTGTTATGGCGTGATTACAAATTTTGCAAGGTTTTTGAACTTGACCGTATACGTAAAAACTGTTTTGGAAGTATCCGACAGATCCAGATGGCTGCGCATAATCTCTCAGCGTTGAACCACCTGCAGCAATTGCATCACTTAGAGTATTTTTTATTTCAGTGGCAAGTTTTTCACACTCTCTGTATGTTAAATCTTGTGCTGATCTGAGCGGTGATATGCGGGCTCTAAACAAGCTTTCAGAAGCATATATGTTACCTACACCAACTATTAATTTGTTGTCCATTAATGCTGATTTGATATTTGCTTTCCTATTTTTCAGTAGCTTCTGCAAATAGCCTCCACTGAATTCATCCGTTAAGGGCTCTATTCCGGAGTCATTAAAAAAATTTACTTCTTGTGCTTTGTTTAAAACGACAACCAACCCAAACCTTCTTGGATCATTAAAAACTATTGAAGCATTGTCGGAAAACGAAAATATCACGTGATCATGTTTATTCTGCACTTGATTATCTTCAGCGTATATAAGCTTTCCGCTCATGCCAAGATGTATGATGACGGCTATATCATTGTCTGTATTCCAGATTATGTATTTACCTCTACGCTTGATATCGTTTATAGCTTTGCCTTTTAGCGCATCACCGATATTTTTTGTTATTGGTACACGTAAATTCCAATTATTGACCGTAACACTACTTATTTGCTTGTTTTTTACTTTATCAAACAAAAAGTTAGATATTACTTCCACTTCCGGTAGTTCTGGCATCTTGTCTACTCTGTTGCTGCTTTTTTCTTTTTAGAATATTTTGCTTTAAGGCTTTTGCTAATCTTTTTTTCTCTTCTTCTTTTTCCTTATTCTTTTTTATGTTATTCATATATATGAATCCTGCCGTTATAGCTCAGGTGGTAGAGTACGTCATTGGTAATGACGAGGTCCCAAGTTCGAGTCTTGGTAACGGCACACCTTGCAGTGTTGCACACCTCGTAAAGAAACCCTAGAAAAAAATTACAAGGGCAGATTATCATGCTTTTTCCATATTCTTTCTACTTTCTTGTTTTTGAGTAGCTCTAACGTTTTATGAAGGTGATACCTTGTTTTACTTGGCACTATTATATCATCAATATATCCATGTGATGCAGCAAAAAATGGATTAGCGAATTTTTCTTTGTACTCTTTAGCCAGTGTTTGTTGATCTTTTTCACGTCGAAATATAATTTCAACTGCACCCTCAGGGCCCATGACAGCTATTTCAGCAGTCGGCCAAGCGTAATTTATATCACCTTTCAGATGTTTAGAGTTCATGACAATGTATGCACCACCATACGCTTTTCTAGTGATAAGGCTAATTTTCGGTACAGTCGCTTCAGCATAAGCGTAAAGCAACTTTGCTCCATGTTGTATTATGTTATTATATTCTTGACTTTTACCTGGCAGAAACCCTGGAACGTCAATGAGTGTGATGATAGGGATACTAAATGCGTCACAGAACCTTACAAACCTTGCAGCTTTTCTTGAAGAGTCAATATCCAAACATCCTGCAAGGTGCATAGGTTGATTTGCAACAATACCAACAGTGTTACCTTCAATTCTACCAAAACCAATTATGATATTACGGGCAAAATCAGGTTTTAGCTCAAAAAACTTCCTTTCATCACACACCTTTTCAATCAGTTCATACATATCATAAGGAATATTAGGGTTGCTAGGAATTAGAGTATTTAAAGATTCATCAACATCATCGACATCATTGTAGGTCGGTACAGATTTTGGAGGTTCTTGATTATTTGCCGGCAAAAAGGTGAAGAATTCTCGCATTTTTAGCAGCATTTCAACATCATTATTAAATGCAAAGTCTGCGACTCCTGTTTTGCTTGTATGGATTTTTGCTCCACCAAGATCTTCGTGGCTTACGTCTTCGTAGGTGACTTTTTTTACTACATCTGGTCCGGTTATGAACATGTATGAGCTGTTTTTCACCATGAAAGTAAAGTCAGTTAATGCTGGAGAATAAACTGCACCGCCAGCACACGGGCCCATGATTAGAGAGATTTGTGGTATAACGCCTGATGCATTTACATTCCTTTGAAAAATTTCTCCATAGCCAGCAAGGGAATTTACTCCTTCTTGAATTCTAGCTCCACCAGAGTCATTTAGCCCGATAATTGGAGCCCTGGCGTTGATTGCCATATCCATAATTTTGCATATTTTTCTTGCATGTGACGCGCCAAGTGACCCACCAAAGACAGTGAAATCCTGAGAATAAACAAAAACCTTTCTGCCATAGATAGTACCGTGGCCAATTACAACCCCATCACCTAGAAAATTAGCATTTTGCATGCCAAAATCAGTTGCATGGTGTTTTACGAATTTGTCGTATTCCTCAAACGAATTTTCATCGAGCAGTATATTCAGCCTTTCTCTAGCAGTTAGTTTCCCTTTTGTATGTTGTTTGTTGATCCTATCAGGACCGCCTCCTTTTTCAGCTCCTAGTGCTTTGGCCTTTAGGTTTTCTAATATTTTTAAGTCTTGCATATCAAAAAAGTGATTTTCAGTTGACAAAGTATACATTACTTTTTTAAAGTGTAAAAAATTCTATCTTTGACATAAGCACTTCCTCTGAAAAACCTCCTTGTGATTTGATCAACCGTTACTCAATAGAAAAAAACTATTTGACAACCTTCGCCGATACCCTTATCATAGTAGTGAAGTTATTTGTTTAACTTCCCAATCTG
>NZ_JAHDJT010000110.1 GCF_023661085.1 Wolbachia pipientis | reverse complement strand
ACCTGTACAGATTGGGAAGTTAAACAAATAGCTTCAATGCTATAATAAGGGTAACGGGGGAGGTTGTCAAGTAGTTTTTTTGTTGCTATTGGATGATACTAGAATTCAGGAAAAAAGAAACTAGTTTTGTTTCACAACAATGCATCTTTTCATTCCCGCCAAGTCATATACATACTCCTGAAAAGATAATCCATATGAGGGAATTATTTTGTCGATATTGTTTTGATCTTCGCCTATTTCCAATATCGCAGCCCCATTCTTTTTAAGGCACTTTCTCAATATTGGAAAAATACTCAAGTAACAGCTCAAACCATCAATACCGCCATCAAGGGCCATTTTCGGTTCTTTTTGCACTTCTGCTTGCAGGTCTTTTAATTTACCGCTTTTGATATATGGAGGATTGCTAATTATAAGATCAAACAAGCCTCTGCACTTTGTCCACGAACTTGGAAGTATTCTAGCTCTGCTAGGTAGATTATGCTTTTCTACGTTCTGGCAGGCAACCTTATATGCTTCCAAGCTTTTTTCAAAACCGATGCCAACAGCATGTTCATATTCGCTAAGTACGGATATCAGTAAGCAACCTGTGCCTGTGCCGAAATCTGCGATTTTTAGTTTCTGCTCCTTGTTGGGGTAGTATTTTAACACTGCTAAGATTATTGTTTCACTGTCTGGTCTTGGGTCCAAAACATGCTGATTAACTATGAAATTTTTGCTCCAGAATTCGCGATTACCTATTATTTGCGATATCGGATACCTTTCCGCCCTTTTTTTCGTTAATTTCCAAAATAACTGTTCTTTCTCTATCGGCACCTGATTAGCATGGCTCATAATTATGAATGGTCTTTCTACGCCAAGAACGTGCTGCATGATGATTTCACAGTCTAGGCATGGTGACTCAACTTTATGCGATAATAATAGTTCTGATCCCTCTTGAATTAGAGTGCTGATAGTTTTCATCGTCTCAAAAATTTGGCTCTTTCAGCCAAGAATAGTGAGCCCCAGTTTAGAATAACTGTATCATATTCCAGTGTCAAACAAGTTATAATCTAGTTACTTCAGTTCTACTCTTGACGTATAAAGCTTCTTCTAGTTCTGTTGAAGGATTTTCCGTTCTTTCCAGTTGAGTATCTAACTTGTTCTGTATGTTCAATAAAGCTGAATCAAAGTTTTCATCAACCTGATTTGCTTCATGCATATTATCCATTGATTCCTCAAATTCTTCCACACCACATAGACTTCTTGTTTCTTGCGGCATGCTTTTGAATATTTCTCTTATTTGGGCTAAGTTTTGACGAATTTGCTCCTGATATCCAGCAATTCTTTCTTGATATATATCGATCATTTTCTGGCATAATCTACTTCTAAATGGATGCTTCTCTTTTTCCTCTACGTAAGGGTTTTGAAAGTGTTTACAGTTAAGAATTGCTTCTCTATATTTTTTTATGTCGTTAATTATTCCGATTATTGACTTACCTATTTCCCTCAAATTTCCTTCCTGTTCTTTTCTTTCAATTACACTTTTGGATTCATTTTTTGCCTGGTTCATTTTGTCATATAGGTTTTTGCATTCTTTATAAGATGCTATTGGTTGCAACACTCCTTCTTCCACGCCTTTATCGTAAAAATTCTTTAGCTCATTACTTGATAGTATTGCTATAGCATCTTCTCTTTTACCGTGTGATTTAGGGTACGTTTTATTGAATGAGCTAACATGGCTTAATAAGAAGTCTTTAATGAACTCTTCTTTTTTTACTGCAAATAGCTTTTCTAGTGTTTCGATATATTTTAAAGTTTCCGCAAAAAGCTGTCCACCAGATGGAGTAAATCCCTGTAATTGCTTGCTTTGGGCTTGATAAAAATCGGTTTGCAAAAAATCCTCAGCTTGCTTTTTCATTACTGAGAGTTCATGGAATGCTTTTTCTCAGAATACTAGTGGCTTTTCTAACTGCTTTCTCTCTTTTTTTATTACCCTGCTTTTCATTTAATATTAGGCGCTCAGTTTTGGTGAAAGCGTCACCGCTAGCACTCTTGACAATGTTACAAACAATGTTTTTTACAACTTGCTCAGTTGCCACATAATCTATTTCCCTTGCAAAACAATCAACAAACAATTGCCAAATTTTCTTATCGACAAACTTATTTACCTTATTTTCAAAATCTTCTCTGCCTTTAAAACCTAAGATGGTATAGAGGTTTTTTTCAACTATTGTCTCGTCATAATGTTTTATTACTTTATTATTAGAGATTTACTGATTTTAATTGTACCCATGATGTTACTTCAACACTATAATAAAAGTATAAAATTTAATATTTAATTTTTACTTACTGTAAACGTAGTTGGAGCTGTGAAATATGGGGATGTCATACTAGTTTTGCTTCTATATTAAAACTTTAACTCCTAGCTCGTTATTAGTAATATTATTCATGTAAATAACTATAGTTTATGCCTGAACTTGGAAATATATTGCTATTGGTAGCTTGCTTATTGTCCTTAACATATTTATTTCTACCGCTCAGTTCCTATCGGTTCATCACTATTGCCATATTTTTCTGTGCATCAGCGTCAATGGCTATTTTGATTTACTGTCACATTACAGACGATTTCTCACTTGAAAACGTATATTACTACTCTCATACAACAAAACCTTTGATCTACAAAGTCTGTGGTGTTTGGGGAAATAAAGAAGGGTCTATGTTACTTTGGACCTTAGTGCTTGCCTTTTACTTGTTTCTGATGAGCATTTTTATTGATAATAACAGTGAACTGAAGAAGGTATCCTTGATCGCTCAGGGCTTGATTTGCTTTTGTTTTTTGTTGTTCACTTTATTTGAGTCTAATCCTTTTGCTAAAATGCCAAGTGTTGAAACAGATGGTCTTGGTCTTAACCCAATATTGCAAGACATAGGTCTTGCTGTTCATCCACCGATATTGTATTTAGGGTACCTCGGATTTAGCGTTCCTTTTTCGCTCTCTATAGCTGGACTCATTGCAAACGCTGAGGGAAACGTTTGGGCTAAAGCTGTTAGACCTTGGGTGCTTGTTTCTTGGTCTCTGCTTACTTTGGGCATTAGCCTTGGCAGTTGGTGGGCATATCGTGAACTTGGTTGGGGTGGATTTTGGTTTTGGGATCCAGTGGAAAACGTTTCTTTGATGCCGTGGCTAGTTGCAGTGACGCTGACACATCTGCTACTTGTGGTACAAAATTTCAATGTTTTAAGAAACTTTGCCATTTTGCTCGCGCTTACAACTTTTACATTGAGTGTAACTGGAACATTTTTAGTCCGCTCTGGAATACTCGCTTCGGTGCACACATTCGCTGATGATCCAAAGCATGGACTGTATATACTAGCTTTACTTGGTGTAATTACAGTCAGTAGCTTAGCAATATTTGTAGTATTTACAAAAAAAAATCGTCCATCTTTAGTGTCATTTCAGCGCTTGACATTGGAACCCAGAAAAAAAGAAGCAAGCAATCAAGCCACTCAGATGACAGGGAGGAGAAAATTCTTCTCACGTTTCACGATGATGTTGATAAACAATTTATTGTTCATCACTGCTTTTTTCGTCGTATTCGTTGGCACTTTATACCCTACAATACTTGAATATTTAACTGGCGAGCTTATCTCAGTTGGAGCACCATATTATAATTCCTTATTTAACCCTATTGCACTGGCTATTTTAGTCCTTACGATAATTGGGCAATACTGCCGTTGGCAGGGAAATAGCCTATTGCCAATATTACGTGAATATAGACTCTCATTTTGTAGCGCTACAGCTATTTTGCCGTTTATCCTTCACACGGAGCTGATGATTGTGCTATCAATTGCCATCTCCATAGCGCTATTAGTCTTTATTTTGGAAGCATACAGTAAAAGAATTCGCTTATTTAAAGCAGCATTTAGTGAATCAATTTTACTGGCAAAAAGAGTTTCCAAGTCCTACTATGCAATGATGCTAGCTCACGCTGGAGTGGCAATTCTGGTACTTGGTGTAGCCTACTTAGTTGGTTGGCAGGAAAAAAAGGAGAATTACCTAAAAATAGGGGATAGCATAACAGTCAATAAATTCAAAGTCACTTTACGAGATATTGAGTTGATAAAAAAGAAAAACCTCCATGCAGTGAGAGGAACAATGGATATCAGGAATTTGTTGAATAATAAGGTAATAGGTGAAGTAACTCCTGAATATAGATTTTACCTTGTGGAAGGTCAAAAGAACGTTGAAAGCAGTATTTATCACAATTTATTTTCTGATATTTATGTTGTAATTGGCGAGATCGACAAAAGTAAGAGCAAGATCGCCACTAAGGTACACTATAAACCTGGAATGCCTGCAATCTGGCTTGGATCCTTCCTCATCACTTTTGGCTCGCTCCTTGCTGCTCTGCCTTTATTGAGAAGATTTCAATAGGACTCCTTTATATTATCACAAAAAAACTACTTGACAACCTTTGCCGTTACCCTTATCATAGCTAGTGAAGCTATTTGTTTAACTTCCCAATCTGTACAGGTTAAAATGACAAGAGAA
>NZ_JAHDJT010000010.1 GCF_023661085.1 Wolbachia pipientis | reverse complement strand
CATCTGTAAACCAACTATTAGTCGTGGCAATTCAACTCAGATCTATACGTTTGTTAATGGAAGGCCAATAAAAGATAATCTACTTATTGGTGCAATGAGATATGCGTATCACGATTTTATTCCAAACAATAGGTATCCTTTTGCAGTGTTGCATTTAGAAGTACCATATGACCAAGTAGATGTAAATGTGAATCCAAATAAATCGGAAGTAAGATTTCAGAATAAAAGGCTAATATATGAAATAGTGAGAAGAGGGATAATAAAAACACTATCAACGAGATTTGCAGCGGGTGATCAAGGTATTGAAGAGGAGCTAATTTTTAATGATAGTAAAAGCCAAGAGCAGGTTGATAGTCAAGAGAAAAAAGATCAAAAAGAGTTTTATGAAAAGAGACCAAGTCTTTTAGAAAATCGTCTAATGAAAGAATTCAATGCACCAGATGAAAGAAGGCAAAGCTTACCAGAAACGTTTAAATATGGAGAATCTCCACCCCAAAAGGGAACGATGGTTTTAGAAAGGAAGCAAATTGATTTAATAGAGAATTATCCTCTGGGATATGCACGCTGTCAGGTCTACAATACTTACATTATTGCTGAGGCTAAAGGCAAATTAATTATAGTAGACCAGCACGCAGCTCATGAGAGGTTGATCTATGAGTGCTTAAAACAAAAATCAAGCATAAAAAGGCAAAAGCTTCTTCTTCCTGAAATAGTCGAGATTAAAAACCAAGCAGGAATGGAGATGGTTGAAATGTATAAAGATAAGCTTTTCGAAATGGGTTTTGGTATTGAAATAGAATCAGAAGATAAAGTAAGGGTGAAAGAAATACCTGCAATTTTAGGAACAATAAATGTGAAAGAGATGGTGATGAATATAGTTGATAGATTAATGGAGATAGGAGATACGCTACCTATAGAAGAAAAAGTGAACAAGATACTAGCTACCATTGCGTGCCATGGGTGAATTAGAGCTGGAAGGGAAATGAAGTTGGAGGAGATGAATGAGTTGATGAGACAAATGGAGGAAACACCTTATGCTGGGCAATGCAATCACGGAAGACCAACGTATATAGAAATGAAACTAATTGATATAGAAAAATTGTTTGAAAGGAGATGAGTTCAGTTTGTCAAAAAGGTTCCCAATTAGGTATACGTGATAGCTCTTCTGGTTATGGAGTATAAAATGTGAAAAAAGAGAATAAATGCTCTAATTTTTTAGATTACAAAGTAATAGGACAGGAAGTAAGAAATCGTAGATTAGCAGAGGGATATACTCAAAAAGATTTAGCAAAAAAAATCGGAACAACATATCAGGTAATACTGCAATATGAAAAAGGAACACGCAGAATTTCAATTAAGAAGTTATATGAATTAGCAGAAGCATTATCAACAACTGCTAGAGACCTAGCTTGCGGGCAAGAAGTATCAAATGAGGAAAGGTATGAGGAAGAAGAGATATTAAATCTAGTAAGAAGACATAAAGAGATTAAGGATCAAGAATTACGCGAAACGTTTTATTTATTAACTAAATTCATCCGTATTAGTGAGGAAGAGAGTGGAAAGGCAGTAAAAGTAGAGGTGGCAAAGGGTTTAGTTAAGGAAGGAGTTTCTTCTCATGTTATCTCTCAAACGACCAGTTTATCTATTGATGAATATGATAATGATGAGAAAAAAATTTCCATTCCGTATAAAGTAGGTCAAAGAATAAAAGAATGGAGGTTGAGAAGAGGATACACTCAGGAAGATTTAGCAAGTAAAGTGGGTATAATAAATCAAAGAATATATGAATATGAACAAGGACGAGCTGCTGTTTCACTTGAAATGTTAGATGAAATGGCAAAGGTACTACTAATTAATATTACAGATCTGCTTCCAGAAACAACAGAAAATGAGAATAGTGGAGCAGAGCTATCAAGGTTAATAGAAGAATACAAAAAGATTAAAAGCCAAGAACTACGTAATGTACTAATAAAGTCTCTGCTTGAAAGCATACAAGTTTGCAAAGAGAAAGTAAAGAAAATAGAAAAGATGAAAATTGCAAAGAATTTAGTTAAGGAAGGAATTTCTATCAATATTATTTTAAAAACAGTGGGCATCTCTTTAGACGAAATTCAACAAATTTAAAATAAAAAATCAGTATCTATTAATATCTTTACTTTTTGATGAAAAAATAAGTAAAAAAGATTGAAAAATTGATTTGACTTCACTCAAAAGCTATGGCTTTATGCCAATGCTGACAAAAAACAGCAGTAAATATATAAAAACATTTTGTTATTAGTGAAGGGTAATTTTTATGAATAATAAGGAAAACAGTAAAGATCGTAGAGAAGAAATAGAATTCAGAGCATTAGAAAGCAACGGTAAAGCTCTACTTGATCGTGAAGTAATAGAAACGTTTCTAAGTGCAGTGCATGACAGGGAAGAAGCTCGAATTATTGCTAGAAAGCTAATAGATAGTTTTGGAATAGGAGGAGTTTTAGGCCAGGAAATAGATGACTTGAAAACTATAGAAGGGATAACTGACTCTACAGTAGCAGTAATTTTATGCCTAAAGGAAGCTGCAAAGAGAGTACCAAGAGAAGAGTTAAAGAAAGGACCTGTAATGGATAACTTGGAAACCATAGTAAAATATTTGAGGGTGAGTATTGGTTATTCAGAGGAGGAAAAGATGAAAATAATATATTTTGATCAAAAGTGCCGTTTAAAGGGGGAAGAAGTGTTCACTGGTACAGTGGATAAGGTACCTTTTTACATAAGAGAAGTAACAAGAAAGGCATTAATAAGAAAAGCGACGTCAATAATAATATCGCATAACCACCCAGAAGGAAGGTTAAAGCCATCTGATGAGGATGAAGCTGTAACTAAAGACTTGGCTAAAGCTTGTCAGACTATAGGGATTAGGTTGCTGGATCACATTATCATCACAAGTGTTGGGTATTTTAGCTTTAAAGAGCAAGGACTGTTATAAAGCAGATGTTTGAAGATTTTCATGAGTTGTTTAACTACTTGAATGAAGAAAGTATTTGCAATCACATTAATCATTGTTTATAATTAATGAGAAAGTATATATTGAATTAATAATAAAGTAATAAAGTTGGTTATAGACTTAGTAAAGTATATTTAATAGCGGAGGCTAATATGGTTAATAAAATAATTGTACCTTTTGATGATCAAGAAGGAGGTACTTACGAGTTAAACATTGATCTTGATAGATTATCAAAAGGTGAGGTGTTAAATGCTATTGTAGGAATTGGTCGTACTAAGGAGCAATCCACCTTTGTAAGCAAAATTAATAAGGCTAAAAAGCCTGAAGAAATAGCACCTTTCCCTGGTAGAGAAGTTCGCGAAAACAAAATCAACTATGGGAAAGGATTTGACTATGTTTATGGCACAAAACCTGTAAGTGATCAAGAAGATAAAAATCCATTTGCTTCAGCTTTGAAAAAAATAAAGCCAAGTGCAGAAAAGTTGAGCTGGTTTAAGAGTGCTGTGGTAAGAGCAAAAAGTCCAAATGAACTGCACAAGGTTGTAGACGAAGCACTAGCTGCTGGAGCAAGGCTAAATGCATGTAATGATGGAGAGTGGAGCCTCGCGGAATATGTGATACTGGGCACACATTTTCATAAATTTGATAAGGCTGATCGTAAAAAGCTAATACGTAAATTAATGCTAAACGGTGCAGAGTTTCATGATACTTTATTGGAGAATAAATTGATAGGTGAAATCTATAATGAGCTACAACCAGAAGTTCAGCCACATATAGATGAGAGACTAGAAGAACTAGAGAAAGCTGGCGAAAGTGCTGTGCAAGAAGGAGAATTAATAGATGTTGAAATAGATAATACAACATCGTATATAGAATTTTCTGGGGATAGCAAGGTAGAGGTAGCCAAAATACTGGAAGCAAAAAGAGAGCTAGGAAGTAATATTTTAAAAATTGGCAATGATGCAGTTGAGGTTAAAAGTGAGAAGGGAGGTATAAGAAACTATATCGATATGTCAGATGGAAGCTCTATTATATTAGAATTTCCTACAAGCATTGGTAAGCTAGATATTATATTGTACCACGATGTAAAAAAATATGATCAAGTACAAGTCAGAGTAGAAAATAAGGAAATGTGGTCTAAATTACAAGAAAGAGGCGAAGAAATAGGAAAAAATTGTCTTTTTGCTGGAGTAAAACTTAAAGAAGCAGTAGAAAAGGGAAGTTTTATGAGATGTGGCATATGGAATAGCAAGCAGCTTATGAAGGAGGTTGATAGCCCAAGTGAAAAATTGTCTTCATGGGTAGATAAAGTACGTGAAAATAGTAAAGAAACTTGTAGGGGGCTTTAATTCATTTATTTTAAGGTTCCAGAGTCTACCATTATATCTGGAGCCTTTGAGCTATAGTAGAAAATATTATATGTATGGTTCTTTGTATGGAAAAAAGTCTAGACTGTGAGGTAGGGCAAAAAGTGAAAAGTTGGAGGTTAGAGAGAGGGTATACTCAGAAGGATTTAGCGGAGAAGGTTGGTGTAAAGTGCTGGGCAATACTGCAATATGAAAAAGGGAGTCGTAAAATTCCAATTAAGAAATTATATGCTATAGCAGAAGCATTATCAGTAAATGTTAAAGGTCTAGTTTGTAGAGAAACACTACCAGATGAAAAAAGATATTTTGAAGATGAAGAAATATTAAATTTAGTAAAGGGTTATAAAGATAAAGAATTAAGCGAGGTATTTTATTTATTAACCAAATTTATTCGTTTGAGTGAGGAAAGAAGCAGAAAAGCGGTAAAAATAGAAGTAGCAAGGGGTTTGATGAAAGTAGGAGTTTCTGCTCATGTTATCTCTCGAACAACTAACTTATCTATTGGTGAGTATGAGGAGAACAAAATTCCGGTTCCATACAAAGTAGGGCAAAGGATAAAAGAGTGGAGATTGATACGAGGATATACACAAAAAGATTTAGCGAATAAAGTTGGCATAACAAATCAAGGAATATACGAGTATGAACAAGGGAGAGCTGCTGTCTCACTTGAAATGTTAGATGAAATAGCAAAGGTATTATCAATCAGTATCATAGATCTACTTCCCGAATCAGATGAGGATAGTGAAGCGGAAGAAAAGCTATCAAAGTTGATAGAAGAATACAAAAAGATTGAGAGTCGGGAATTACGCGATATGCTAATCAAGTCTTTATTTAAAGGTATACATGTTTGTAGAGAAAAGGTCAGAGAGGAAAAGAAGATTGAAGTTGCAAGGAATTTAGTGAAAGAAGGAATTTCTGTTGATATTATCTTGCAAACGACAGGCTTAACAAATTATATGATTGAGAAATTTTTGTGATTTCATAAAAACTTAGCCAATAGTGGATTTTTTTGTGATAGAATATATGTTTGCTTCTGTAGGAAAAACAGCTTTTAGAGGACTTATCTATGATAATTCAGAGCATATTGAGCTACGAGCTAGGGAAAAAATAGAAGGTTGTAGGATAGTACAAGGGTATACTCAGGCAAAATTAGCAAGAAAAATTGGTTTAACACATAAGGAAATACATAACTTTGAACTAGGGTGCAAGGCTATTACAATCAAAGAATCGTATATAATAGCAGGAGCATTGTCAGTCAATGTTATAGATCTACTTCCAGAACCAACAGTACTAAGAGAAAACAGTTGGTATGAAGATGAGGATAAAGAAATAGTCTATCTAACAAAAATACATAGAGAAATTAAGGATCAGGAATTACGCAAGAAGCTGTATCCATTAGTAAGGTTTGTATATATTAGCGAGAAAATTAGCCAAGAAGAAGCGAAAATAGAAGTAGCAAAGAATCTAGTGAAAGAAGGAGTTTCAGTTGATATTATTTCCCAAGTGACTCGCTTATCTACTTATGAATATGATGATATAGAGAAAGAAATTTGTACTGATTCTATACTCCACAAAGTGGGGAAAAGGATAAAAGAGCAGAGATTAATATGGGAATACACTCAGGAGGACTTGGCAAATAAAATCGGTTCAACACCTAAAGAAATACACGACTATGAACGAGGATATACAGACATTCCAATTGAAATATTATATAAGATAGCAAAGACATTATCAGTTAACATTAAAGCTCTTGGACTAACAGAATATGAAAATGAGCCAGTTTTTAGGTTTGTAGGTAAATGCGAAAAAATTGAGGATCAAGAATTACTGGATACGGTAGCCAGATCTTTATCTGAAGGAATGCAAACTGGTAAAGAAAAGGTTAAAAAAGCAGAGAAAATCAAGATTGCAAAAGATCTAGTTAAGGAAGGTGTTGCTATTGATATTATTGTGCGAGCAAGTGGCCTAACTGCTGATGAGTGTGAAAATTGAATTGTGTTAAACAATATATTAAGATATAAGTAAAAATAGTTATGTGTTTAATATATCTATTCTAAAAACTTGTTTAGCTTTTCAGAATTTGACGTATCAAGATATAACATCACAGAATTTCTCTATCGCTTTCTGATTGTCCTCTATCATTGCATTTGCCTCTTGCTGAAGAGATTTGATATTTTTTGATGTAATATTATCCATGTCAGGTGATGCTATTTTTAATTGCGATTGTATACGTATATATTTATCAGCTATAACTTGATTAAGTTGATAGTTTACTGCATCTAAACTTGAAGAAAACATCACATGTATTAGTGGTTTTATCCAGCCTATTTTTCCAAATCTCTTTGAATTGGCATACTCTATGCTTCTATCTGTTCTGCCAGTACCTACCGATAACAGTAGAATATCATCATTTGGAAATAACCTTTTACCACTAGCATAAGCACAAGCCGCTGGATTATTTGCAAAAACCCCTCCATCCACTAATACCATTTCCTTGTGGTTGATTTTAAGATATTTAGGTGCAAAGTAAGTAGGTGCTGCAGTTGCTGCTCTTAATACATCCCTTAATTTAATAAAATTTCTATCCTCTTTCCAGCTTTTGAAGAAAAATGGGCAGTTATTGTGAATATCGTAACTCGTAATCAACACATTACTTAAAGTGTTTTTAAAGACATCATTGCCAAAATATTTATGAAGTACATACTCAATATTTTTATGTGGGTATTGTGTACAGTTAAACCAAGATAATATTGATCGCCTGAAGAATGAAGACTTGAAAATATATGACCCGTATTTTTGGTAAAGCTCGACTAAATCATTGGCTGAATATTGAGGGTTTCCTTGTTTATCTTTTTTACATAATCCTGCTACAACAATTCCACCGGTTGAGGTTTCTGCCATTAAGTTAAAGATTTCAGCTATAGTTCTTCTTGTTCTTTTTTCTATTTCTGCTAATATTATGGCTGGTATTATGCCCCTTATGCCTCCTCCGTCAACTGAAAGGATATATTTAATCATGTTTAGATATTTAATGATTTTATTAACTTGTTCTCTTTTATCAGGTTGTGTTTCTTGTCCTAGTACTACTGTATGTTTCACTCCTAGAGAAAATTGCACCAACCTAATAATTGATTCCGTGGATCATGCTAAAAAATCCGTGTTGGTTCAGGCATACCAATTTACCTCAAAGCCTATTGCTGAATCCTTAGTTCAAGCTAAAAAGCGTGGAGTTGATGTCATGGTTATTCTCGACGAATCGCAAGTTAGCTCAAAGTATAGTGTTATTAATGAACTGTTTCATCAAAAAATCCCAATATACATAGACTATAAACCTGCAATTTCACACAGTAAAATTATGATTATTGATGAGCAAAAAATCATAACTGGATCTTTCAATTTCTCTGACGCCGCGCAGAAAAAAAACGCTGAGAATCTACTGATTATAACAGGAGACCCTACATTAGTTGAGCAATACATCGAAAACTGGAAGGATCGTAAATCTCAATCTGATCCTTATACACCAAAAGTAGAAGAGTAATTACTTAAAATCAGCTTTAAGCTCATCCAACTCCTCAGAAAGATTTTTCACCCTTTCCTCAAGTACTAACACTTTTTCCATTAAACCATATTCAATAAGTTTATCGTGAAATTGTACCCTTGAGTCTAGCTTGGATAACCACCATATAAATGCTACTGTTTGTATTAATAACGTGATAATTACTGTAATTGGGATTTTTTGATTTTGCATGTTTCTCCTAACTGTGTAATCTTTCAACTACTTCTTGTTTCCGGTTACGAAATATTACTGCTCAGATTCGTGTTCTTTTTCAGCATTATAGAGCAAGTGTATAATTTCATCGTATGGTTTATCTTTATTGTGCCGTGATCTTAGCACAGCTACATCTCTAGGGTTTTTCCCATCTGTGTCTCTAATGTTAGGATCTGCACCTTTATCTAATAAAAATCTAATTATCTTTAAATTGCCTTCATATGTAGCTGCATGTAAAGGTGTCCATCTTTCATATTTCGTAGCATTTATATCAACTCCTTTTTCTACTAAGAATTTTACAACCTCTGCACATCCTTCTTCTGCAGCATAATGTAGTGCTGTTAATTTAGGGATCTGCACATTAATGTCTAATAGATTTTCTACTGAGAATTTTACAACTTCTAAGTTACAATTTTGAGAGGCAGTTCGTAATATTGTTTTATAATTATCTGTAGCTTTTGCTTTCATGTAGCAATAGGTAATAACAACACATATTATCATTGTTATACACCACCAAAAATGTAGCTTATTTCTTGAGTCTCTATTCATATTCAATACTTTTTTCAACATTAAACATTTGTTTTACTGATTTTTTCTTAACGTTGATGCTGATAACATAGTGCGATAACCTGAACTATCTAACACATGTTCTGCTCTATCAATTACCCATTCACCGTCTATATCTTGATAAAACCCTAACAAGCTAAGTTTCGCCTCTGCAAATAGTTCTGGATTACCAGGCATAGTGATATCCAATACTGCATTATTTCGCTTTAGTTGTTTTAACTTAGCATTTGCTGCACTTAGTGCTGATTCTACATTAGAGTAAAGCGTTTGTATGGTATAACTTGGACTACCAGAGCCAACTGTTTCTGATATAGTTTCACCCTTTTCATAGCTATGCCATTTTGCAACCACTGAGTTGTACCTACTCACGGTAAAATGCACTTTCCAATTTATTGTGTCTTGAGGTCTAATAGCTGTTTTTCCTAAAGCTTTTCCAGTTGCCGACTTTGCTTTGCCTTTTGGAATAAAGAGTATATATCCGCCAGCTAGTTTTGCCATTGCTTCGCGTTCTATTGCTATTTTTGTTAGTAAACTTATATCACTTTCTTCTGTTTGGTTAATATGTGGAATCAACACATTTTCAAATTCTTCTGCAACTCTGCACCCATATCCGTGTTTTTCTGCTATTTCATTAACCAAGTTACCTAGAGTAATTTGATGCCATTCTTTAGATACTTTTTCCTTTAATGATAGTCTTAAATTTGTTGCATGAGCCTTTATTAGTAAGGTTTTAGGCGGACTCTGTACCGTAATTTCATTAATTGTATATACACCCATGGGCGTCACTCCGATTTCCCTATACCCTCAAGAAATATTCAATTCATTCGGGATATTTAAGTTTTCATCTCTGTAATCAACATACACTTCAACTACATCGTCTATTGTCCCAGATTCATCTGTGAGGCGCAATGATATAACTCTATCTTTAATTGATTCACATTTATCTATTATAAAATCTGGCTGCATTTATTCCCAGACCTTTAATTTTGACTTTTGTACTGTTTTCTTAATAGTAGAAAGCTTTATCTTTAATCCAGCAGGTAAAAAGCTTCCGTATTCTGCCAAACCTAAGTTCTCTGCTAGTACTAATTCCACTACTCCATCAGTAAATCCGTAATGTTTCCAGCAAATCAGATCTAGCATTTCTCCTTCTTTAGTTAAGTAATATATAGTCATCTATAGCTTTTCAAACTCAAACTAAATTCAACTTTTCTTGGAAATCCACAAGGGAGAAATGATGTTTGCTTTTCTTCTAATCTTGTAATCACAAACTGTCCCAAAACATTTCCCATGTTATCAACCAAAGTGTGAGGTTCTTCTGCTTCTTTTGCACTATTTAATTGACTTAAATTTCCAGGGTTATGAAGATAAGTTATTCCCTCTAAGTCTATATTTTCCACTCCTTGACCAATATTTTGTAGTGACGGCATTTTATTGATGCATTCAATTACACTCCAACGATTTTCTTTACTATACTTCAAACTTATCGGAGTAAATTTATATGGACCAAGAGATAACATCAGTAAAATGTCTCTACTGTATCAAATAAAACATCACGTGACTTTTCTCTTATCCTTTTTATTACTTCATCTGCAAGACCACGAACATCTTGATTTGGTGCTGCTTGTACACTTATGTTGAAATAATTATGTTGAGTTTGGTTAAAAGTTTTATTTTCATATTTGCTTTTTACGTACTCTTTTAGATTTTTCTCATCTACTACAGATTTCTTTTCTGCGATAGCATGTTTAATTTTAACATTATTCCAGCTATTTTTAGAAATTTCTTTCATCACATTATTATTTGATAAAGGATTCCCATTATTAAAAACACTATTTTTAGAAAGTACATTGCTAGCTTCTCCATCAACTAACGAAATAACAGTTTTTCTCTTTTCAAATTCCTTTACTGGACTATTTTTTGACACTTTTCCAAATATGCTACTAACTGTATTTTTCATCCATGAAAAGGCTTCTCCTATAGGTTTAATGAGTGATTTTATGTATTCCAAAAAGCTAGAAAAAAAGTCTTTCACCTTTTGCCAGTTAGTCACAACAAGAGCTGCACCAGTAACAAGACTTGCTATTAAAAATCCAATCGGGTTACTCATTACAGCGAGTGTTACTGCTCTTAGTCCTGTTATTACTGCAGGAAAAACTGTAGCTGATAAAAATGAAAATGTTGCAATTATTTTTGCTCTTAAACCGAGAACTGTACTTGCTAAAAAAGTAAACCCATAACCTAAGCCCACTACTAAGATTTTCAAACTTATTAAAGCTGCTATAGTTCCCATGATTGCTGTAGTTAAGGTTGGATATTTTTCTGCAAATAAGGCTATGCTCCTAGTTTTTTCTTGTAAAAATTCAGCTATAAATTTTAAAGTAGGCAGCATCACCGAGCCCAGGTTCATACCAACTTCAGCTATTGCATTTCGAAGGAGTCTTAATTTATTGGCTGTAGTGTCTGCACGATTTTTGAATTCTTTTTGCAGAGAGCTTCCATACTTTTCTGTATTAGCCAATAACTTTATTGCATCCTCATACTTATTAAAACTTCCAGCTAATAATGCAATATCATCTTGATATTCCTGACCAAAAAGTTTCATAAGGATTGTAGAACGTTCCTGATTATCCATTTTCTTTAGAGTTTGAAAAAAGTAAAGTAGTGCTTTTTCCCCATTTTCACTTATCCTTTGTACCATTTCTTCTGCGGCTATGCCCATTTCTTCTAGTGCTTCCTTAAATTCTTTTCCTTGACCTTCAGCAGTTTGAAGTTTTGAAAGTAGTGCATTTATAGCAGTTGCAGCTTTTGCTGGTTGTTTGCCCAAACTAATGAAAGCATTTACTAAGCTACTTGTTTGTTCAAACTTTAATCCAAACTGCTTTGCAGTACCACCAACTATTGCTAGAGCTTCAACCATATCTTTTGCTTTAACAGCAGTGTTATCTGACAAGTGGTTGATCACATTACCAACGTGTTCCATTTCACTAACATTAATTCCATAAACGTTAGAAAGTTTAGCTATAGAATCTCCTGCTTGTTCTGCAGACATATCAAATGCTGTAGACATTTTTGCCACTGTTTCTGTAAAATTAAAAAGGTCTTCTTTCTTGATACCAAGCTGTCCACCGCTTGCAGCTATTTGTGCTAATTCTGCGGCTGATAATGGTATTGTTCTTGACATTTCCTTTAACCCTTTGGCAAATTTAGTTGCTTCATTCGTTCCCTTTTTAAAATCAACTACTTTTGTAACATCAGCCATAGCACTTTCAAAATCAATAGCAACTTTAACTGGCGCTGCAAGCGTTAGTCCAAGCCCAATAGTCTCTATAATTTTTGACTTAAAATGTGCTTTGCTTGCTAAAAAACTTTGGTGACTACGTATTGCAGATCCAAGCTTACCATACTTGCCTTTCAGCGCTTCAATGGACGAGCCAAGTTTATATTGGTCGCTTACTAATGACTTAATATTTCTTCCACTTTTTCTTACTTCTTCATTAAATGAATGCAAAGCATCTCTCTTTTTCAAATATGCTTCTTTTGCTTTTATTGCAGAGGTTTTGGCCTTGTCAAATTCTGCTTTTAAAGTTTTGCTCGGTTTCTCTATTGCCTTCATTTGTTTAGCTAAAGATTTTACTTGATCTTCAAAGCCTTTCCATGACCTCTTGCTAGTCAAAACATCATGACCTAACTGCTTAAACTTTGATACTGATTTTAAAGATAAGTCAAGCTTTCTTATATTCTCACCAAGATGAGTAAGTTGACTGCTACTTCCTTTTATTACAGTACTGAAACTGCCATCTAGGACTGCTCCAATTTTTATAGATAACGTTGACATTGTACCTTCCTCGCTGCTTCATGCCATAGAATAAATTCATTAATTTCCATATCAAGCAAAGGCTCAATTCCACTACCAATAATAGAACTGAGCTCGATTACTTCTGACCTCAAGTCCTTTGAATAACTGGTGAAAAAAAATCCTTTAATACCTCTTGCACTTTCACATAATCAGCAATATCTAACTCTTCAATCGCTTCTTTTGCAACTGATGTCAAATTGGCAGTCAAAGTTACTTCCTTACTTAGATCACTACCATTAAGTCTCTCAATAGCTAGATAATCTCTAACTTTTGGACGTCTAACGGTAAGTTCTGAGACAGAAATACCATCAACTGTTATTGGGTTGTTTAGTGTTATAGTTTGCATAAAATTCTCCTATAAAAAATAAAATCTTGTAAAATGTTGTAACTATTTGATCAACATCTAAAAAATAGAATTCTAAAAATCTTCATATTCCAAGCACCGTTTGAAGTAGTGCCATCTGATCAACACCATTTATCTTTTTAATCATATTTTCAGCATCGATTTCTATTAACTCATTACCACCTATAGTAAGTTTATAGTAATGAGCAGCTACAGTACACTTCAGCGTTGCTTTTTCAGCAGGTTTCCAGTTACCAAAATCAAACTCTTTAAAAATGCCTCTTAAATTGATTATTACTGCTTCAATATCATTACTACCACTCCCTTGCATTCCACCTCTGAGTGTCAAAGAAACTGAATTCCCATTTATTAGACCAAATAGCCTAAAGAGTTCTGTATCATATTCAGAAAAAGTGAAATCTGCTTCAAGCTTTTCCATGCCCATATCAATATTTATTGGAATATCCATACCACCAGCTCTGTACTCTTCGGTTTTTATGGTAAGCTTCGGCAAGGTTATTTCATCTATTTTTCCTGCATAACCCCGGCCATCAACAAATACGTTAAAATTTCTCAGTATTTTCGGTAACACTTTACTTTCTCCTAACTTATTACACTATTATTTACAAGATGAGACCTGAATATTATTTGCTCAGCCGGATATGGTGGTGTAAATTCGAAATCAAAATATACTTTCCCGCTTGCAATATTTGTTGGTGTATTGAGCTCTGGAGTTGCATAACATTTTCCGCTAATAATCGCTCCTTGTACTTTTAAATTGGCCAAATAAGAATTCACCCCCTCAATCACATCATCTATATAAGTTTTGGTGATATTGCGATCAACTGCCCATAAATGAGCTCGAAGTAGACTATCATTGATTAAATCTGCAGTCCTTCTAACTGACAGAAAAGCCCATTTTGAGTCATTTGAACATGTTCTATTTCCCCAAAGCCTATAGCCGTTTTGATGAATTATCGTTGTTACTTCATTTTCATTTAAGTGGTTTGCTCTGCAATTTGTATTACCGAGCGTAAAATCAATAGGCCTGCTTGTTCCAACAATACCATTTATCTCTTTATTTGAAGGTGAATGCCAGAAGCCTTGTTCGCTGTCTATTTTAGCTATTAAACCAGCTACAAATGGACTCGATGGCAAGATTTTTTCTTTTCCTTCAATAAATAACTTAATCCATGGGTCAACTACGTAAACTCTTGAGCTGCCTACACTTTTTCTCCATTTTATTGCTTCTTCATCATTAGTATTTGGTCCGTCTGCAACAATAATTGCTCTTAATTTTTCTGCTATGGAAATTAAAGCACTCACTACTGGATTTACTCCATCTATTTCAGGTAACTGATGAGTAAACTGAGGTGCAATTAATATTCTTGGAGCAACATGAACTATACTTTCACTACTGAGGAATGCCTCTATCCCTTGATATTCTCCAGTCTCTTTATCAACTCCACCGATTATACTTTGAATAGTTTCACTTTCTTTGAGCTTTGGATCGCTGTTTTCACTTTCTTTAACTCAAATAACTACTACTGTTGCACCAATCTGGGAAAATATTCCATTTATTGCAGAAGGTAAACTGCCACTCTTTCCGAGCTTTGCTGCTTCCTTTAAGCTTCCTGCAACTAACACTGGTTTATTTAGCGGAAATTTTTGCTCATCTGCTTCAGGTGCAGTACCAATTACACCTATCACTGATGATTTAGCTGTACGTACTGTCTTTGCTCCTGAGGTTACCTCAATAACATTTACGCCATGTAAAAATTCTTCAGTCATTTCTTTGTATTTTTTTCCTGAAATCATCTAGCAAAGTCTGTAGCTCATTTTCACTTTTGGCTTCTTCAATCTTTCTTTTGGCTAAATCTTCAAGCTCTTCACATTTAATTATTGCTTTTACTGCTTTTTTCA
>NZ_JAHDJT010000109.1 GCF_023661085.1 Wolbachia pipientis | reverse complement strand
CTTTTGGAGTAATTTTAACCATTACATTCTCAATTGGTTGAGATGCAAAAGACCATCCTATTCCACCTAGATTTAATCCACAATCTGTGGCTGTTCCTTCCTTGTAAGATACGATAGCACCATGGATTCCTCTTATTAATTGTATTCCACCTGCAGCGTTCATTAACCTGCTTTTCAACTTTGAGTTTTTTGTTGTACTACCAGTTTGCTGTGAAATGTCACCGTGCAAATTCTTAATACGTTCATTTTCAATATAACGTTCGTACCCCTGGTCTTCAACTACCTTATCAAATAAGTACTTATGATTACCTTCGATATTTTTATCTCCAACGAACTCTATTAGCTGAGCATTTTTCTTTTCACCTTGACTACTTTTGATATAAGTTAGGAACTTTTCACTATCAATTATAATCTTATCTATATTATTTTCATCTACCCCTCCCTTAATAAACTTTTTTACATCATCCAATGAAAATAAACAAGGATTAATACTTCTTCTTTTTCTACTACCTTGTTTTACACAATTATTGAGATCAAATTTCTTTCTAGGTGCTTGTGTTTCAGCAAGTATAGCTTTATCTAAGTTAGCTATACGTTGTGGATCTATACTTAATGCTTCTGAAACACCTTCTCTCATACGTATAAAATAATTTTCATCTCTTCCTTGACCTTGCAAACGATTACGTATTTCATCAGGAATATTACTTCTATCTCCTTGTAATACAGCATTAATATCCCTAGCATTTTCCAATGCCCATAAGCCGCAATTGTGACCATCTGTTTGTTGAGCAATAGAAACGTCATTAACGGTAATTCGAGCACGTTGTAGAACTTGACGAATATTACCTGGAATATTATTACCCAATGAGTCTACATAGTATCCATTATATTGCCCATTTTGATGGGAAATGACTAACGTAACCCAGTGATTATTATCTAAATTAACAATTAAAGTTAATGGCCTTCTTTCACCTCTTGTTGTTACGCTATCTTGAAACTGTTGTAATTGATTAACTATGTGTTCTGGTGATCCCACTATTTCAAATAATGTATCAGCTCCATAACCGTATTCTATTCTTGCAATATCAGCTATATCATGTTGTTGAAGCCAATAATGATAATCTTTTTTTGCTGTTGCAGACTCTAATGTATGTAAATTCTCTTCTTGTATACCAATATTTTTAAGTCTCTGAGTTATCTCTTGTATTCCTTCTAAATGCTTTCTCTTAGCTATGTCAATAGAACTATGAACTACTAGAGCAGGAACAAACTCATCACTCGTTAATATTAAAGAATTTTTATCTTTAGCTTTCACATTAACAACTACGCCCATGAAAAACATTTTGTCACTATCTGTTATTGTTTTCAGTGCTGCCCCTTTAGCATATCTAACATTTTGTTCTTTTGTTAATTTATCAACTTCCTGTTTTAGCTGATCTTGATTTAAGTTTTTATCTATAAGCTTAAATTCCAGCGCTATAGGAGTATATTCTTTAGTACCCTGAGGCGAAGGACCAATACCTTGAATTACCATATCAACACGACCACCTGCTCCTACTTGAAATTCAGGTATAATTACAATTTTTGCAGAATCCTCTTGTTTTGCGGAAGTCTCTTTTAGCTTCAAATCACTGTAACTACTAAGCAAGCCATTGAGCACAGCTTGCAATTTTGCTTCATCAGCTATCAAACCTCTAATAGGATAAATCGCATCTGCTATCTCAGTAAGTAGCTTTTCATAACCTGGTAATAAATTTTTACCATCAGAGGAAGTGGCATGCTGAAAAGTGATTGCCTGATCAAATTTTGCCTTTAATTCATCAGAATTAGGTATCTTGAGAAAATTGCCTGTAAATTGTTGGTCGTTACCACTTGGATTATATTTACTTATTTGCTTTATCTCAAAAAGGTCTTTGAAAGATGAGTTTTCTTTATACTTTTTCAAACCCATCGTAATTTCTATAACGTTTTCTATTTTTCCAACTTCAGGTATATCTATGACTGGAACTTTTTTTTGGTTAAGATTTTGTATCTCTGTTTCTTGTTCAATTATATGAAAAACAAATGCTGTTTTATCTTGTTTCCTATCACCTTTGATAAACACTAAGGTGGTTACAGGCCTTTCTTTTGATTGTGCTCCGCCTCTTGTCTTAGATTCCAAAGGATATTCACCATAAGAAAAGACATACTTTTCTACATCAGTTCCATCAAATTTATCAACTAAGATTGATTGACCTACAATATATCTGCTAAAATAGTAAATGTCCCTTGTCTCCTTATTTGCTGGAAAAGTATGGTATTCGCTTGATAAAGCACTCTTAATCTGTTTTTCTAGTTCAGCTCTAGTATGTTGAGATCCATCCCAGTCATGAATATCAGTCAATATTTTCTCCATCAAGGGAGAAGAAGGTTGTTTAATAGGTTTTACTTCAGTTTTAAACGATTCCGCATTATCTAAATTTAACCCAACAGCGATAGCATTATCTGCATTGGTTAAAACCCTCATCTTATTTGGTCTAAAACCTTCAATGTAACCTTTAGCTTGCTCCAGTGCATCATTTGGATCAACTTGCCCTTCAGTTCCAGCCTTGAGTTCAATAAGAATTGGAACTGAATCAACAGCACGGCCAGGTCCACGAACGAGCAAAACTATATCAGCATAACCTCTACCAGCAAATTGCTCCAGGTAGATCTTGGTATTATCACGATATCGAAAGTTATCAAATATTCCTGCTACAAAACCATGTTGATCAGCTTCACGAGCTTTAATGCCATAAACATTAGCTTGTAAATCTAAATTGGTATGAACTTTCTTAATATAATTTAGAATGGCTTTAAGATTGTCCTGAACTTGCTTTTTATCTGGATTAGCAAGCTTTTCTATATAATTCTCTAGATAGACAGATTCACCTAGCTTTCTTGTCACTTCTTTAAATGGAAACTCTGCTGGAGGAGCAATAGGTTCATCTTTGATTTTCTTTCTTTCTACTTTAATATTTATTTTCTTATCTTCTCCGCTACCCTTTCCTTTTTTATCTTTTAGAATCTTTATCACATCAATTTGAAGCTTGCGTTCATCCAATGGAGTATAACCTCTACCCATCACAGCCTCCCACTCGCCTGTAGTAAACTCAAAATTCCTGGTACGTGCCTGTGGAGAGTTAGAATGTTGAGCCTCTGTATCTTCGGTAAAAATAAAAACATGTGTTTTGAGTTTTGTTTGCGCCACGACTTTTAAGGTTCTTGCTCCCTCAAAACGAAAGTGTAACTTCTTTATGCCTAACTTATCATTAAGTTTAGTATCTAATACACTGGAAAACCAACCTAAAAATCTATGAGGAAAAAAGCCAGGCTTTTCACTAGAATGCAAATAAGATTGTATTTGATCAACCAATGACTGAAATCTTACTTCAAAAGATTTATCTAATTGATCTGCTGCATTGGAACCCGTGGTGGGTACTTTCTGAAAAAGTAGCTCTATCAATTCAAAATCTTGTGGTTTTTCTTGTTGTTGATTGCTATTAACCATAACTGCCTCCTAATTTCAACCTTTTACAATTTTTACTCTTACCTAAACTCTTTGCCCACTTTCGTTTAAGCCTAAGTAACTGAATGACCTTATTTTCTAAAACAGAAACACTACACTTTGCTTCTAACATCAGCCACCTTTTGCTGTATAGTTTCTACATCTAATGATGAACTTGGCAACTGACTATCACCTGCCCCACGATCCAATTGCGTGTTTCTAACTCTCATAAACAGCTCATATTCTGACTTATCTTCTTCCATAATAGAGTACATTTGCTCTTGGCTAAGAGAGTTAACAATTTCAGATAATATTTTAACAGCTTTATTCCCCTTAATAAGAGAAGCAACCAAATCTCTTGTTGATGAGAGTTGTTCGCTTAACTTATTTAAATAGTGTTGTCTATGAGCTTCAAAGCCAGGACGATTCCACATAGAAGTGAGCATGTCACTACCAGATTTAATAAAACTATCATCTGGTGCAGAGGTAATTGAGTCTAATGCTCCAAACATTGACGTAGAATATCCATCAGGAGATAAATCTTCTGGCTTTAAATGCTCAAATAGCTTTCTGGCGTTCTCGAAAGAATGGTTTCCTCTTAATATACTTAAAGTATAATAACATCCATGTTGTTTAAAATCTCTTTTTAATAATTCATGATATCTGTCAGGATCAAGATAACGTAGGCAAAAATCAACCATCCCAACATCATCAGTAGAAAAATGTCCTTTATTATATGCTACTTCCATTAATAAATCTTCTTTTCTTTTTGGTGATACAGAATCAATAGATTGCAATTTATTCCAAAAGAATTCCAAAGCTTCAACATGCTTTTCTATCATTGCACACCTAAAAGCATAAACATATGGATGCTCATTATTTAGTTCTAACTGATGTTCCTGGTTATTCATAGCATGTGACCAGTAGATCATTAAAGCTCCATTATCAAGCTTTCTCACTAAATTCTTCCCTGATTCATCGCTTTGTTCTGATTTAAATTCTTCGAAAATGGCTTTTATCTCTTCTTCAAAGCAAC
>NZ_JAHDJT010000108.1 GCF_023661085.1 Wolbachia pipientis | reverse complement strand
CATTCAGCCAAATCGCGCTTAAACTAAGCGTCAGTAAATTATTATAGCGCCAATTCACAGTATTATAGAGTCAAAACTCGCCACTCGGGATTTCTTTGCCTTTTTATTTGATAAACTTCTTAAATATTTATTACTAAAGTAGTATCCTAGATCCCAGTATCAAGTACTGGGGTGACATCATGTGGGGACAACATCATTAGGTTACTTTCATGACTTTGGCACTGCAATGTTCATGTGTGTGACACTGGCTCAACAATTTCAAAAAAATTCATCAAAAAGGAGGGTTATATGTCTACCATAATTTTATCATCAATTTTAGGTCAAGCTGGCAGTATTTTTGGTCCAATTGGCCGGATTATCGGTTCAGAACTCGGTGCTCTTCTTGGTGCACAGCTCGATAATGCAGTTTTTGGTTTGGATGCCGAGCAAAAGGTAACGCATGGAGCGAGGCTGAAAAATCTGCAAGTTCAAACCTTAACCTACGGCAGAACAATTCCAATTATCTATGGCACTGCCCGCGTTGCAGGTAATATTATTTGGGCACAGCCAATCAAAGAGGAAGTAATAACCACCAAAAATAAAACCGAAAGAGGTATGAATGCTACGTATAACTACTATGCGACGCTTGCAATTGCAATCTGCAAAGGAGAAGTAAAAAAGTTAAACAGAATCTGGGCAGATACAACGTCACTTAGTTTTGATGAAATAGATTATACTTTTTACCGTGGTACAGAAGACCAAAACCCTGATCCATTTATGTTATCAATCGAAGGTGAAGGGAATGTGCCAGCCTACAGAGGAATATCTTATATAGTCATCAAGAATTTTCCTCTAGCGGACTATAACAATCGCGTTCCGGTGTTTACATCTGAAGTGCAAACTGCACTGAAGTCCAATGGATTTTCAGTAGCAGAGAATATTCGGAATATCAATATCATACCAGGTTCAGGAGAGTTTGTGTATGATACGAAAATATAGAAGAAAATTGCGCGAGAAAGAATAAGTAGTAGCCAATATATCCCATATGGATTAGCACAAAGGGTAAATCACAATAATCACACTAAAAAGAGCGATGCGATGCTTTCCTTGGATCAACTGGAAGAAAGTTTGCCAAATGTTGAGTGGGCATCGGTAGTAGTTAATTGGTTTGCAAGTAGTTTAAATATCAAGGATTGTAAAATATATCCTGCAGTTGAGTTTCAAGACGATTCCGCGATATTACCCGATAATTGGCAAGTGGGAGATATTACCAGAGATAATGCTCAGCTAATTTCAAAAGATGATAATGGCAATCCAAGGTATGGCGGCACAGTTAGTGATGCAGCGCTAATAAGATATATAGAAGAGTTACACAGCAGAGGTTATAAGGTGATGCTCTACCCAATGCCCCTGCTCGACACAGAAAACAAAGAGTGGCGAGGAAAATTGAGTGGGGCTCCTGAAGATAAGTGATTTTTTTAAGAGTCAGTATAACAAATTTATAGGACATTATGCGAACATTGCTAAACAGACTAAAGTGGAAGGGTTTGTCATCGGGTCTGAACTTGCGCAGCTAACCAAAGTAAGAGATGCAAAAGACAACTATCCTGCAGTTATGGAGCTAGCTGAGCTTGCAAAGCAGATAAAACTTCAGCTTGGGAAGGAAGTAACCGTGACTTACGCTGCCGATTGGAGTGAATATCATTCATATGATGGTTGGTATAATATGGATGAACTTTGGTCTTCGCAGTATATCGACGTCGTTGGCATAGATGCTTATTTTCCGCTAACTGATGGCCCAGAGCCTCCTTTTGGCTATTCCGCGGAAGATGTAATCGATGGTTGGAGCAGCGGAGTTGGGTATGATTATTTCTATGATTACTCAAAAAGCGACTCTGAGAAAATAAAGTATAACGACAGTAGATATGCGTGGAAAAACATAGAAAAATGGTGGAGTGAAGCTCACGTAAATCCTGATGGCAGCAAAACAAAATGGCAACCAAGGATGAAAAAAATATGGTTTACCGAGTATGGATTTCCCAGCATGAACGGCTGCACTAATGAGCCAAATGTGTTTGTTGATAAAAATAGCATAGAGAGCAAATATCCGCGATATTCAAACGGAGAGGTGAGCTTTCTTTCGCAAAAAACTGCAATTGAAGGAACGCTGAGAAAGTGGCAAAATTCAGAAATGGTGGAAAAAATGTTTCTCTGGGCATGGGATGCAAGGCCATTTCCTTATTTTCCCAATTTGTGTGATATGTGGGCTGATTGCAATAATTGGCAGATAGGGCATTGGACTGAGGGAAAAATTTCACGGCTTAATGTTTCTGATGTTTTATCTGATCTATTGCGAAAGGCGGGTTTAAAAAGTGATCAGTTTGATACAAGCGACGTTGAAGGATTGTTGTCTGGGTATGTAATAAACGATCAACAGTCGATACGTTCAATTATTAAAATGCTACAAAGTTGCTATTTTTTTGATGTTGTTGAGCGGGACTCTAAACTGAAATTTGTCCAAAAGGGCAGGGAAGTTACAACTGAAACATCAGTTGATGAAATTGTTTTCAATCACAGCTCAAAGCCGATACAACTTGTGAGCGCCAGTCAGCTAGATTTGAACAATAAGGTCAACGTTGTTTATTTTAACCGCAATTTTGGTTATCCAATTGACGTGAAATATGCTGAGCTACCAAAGCGGGGCAATGCTGCAACGGTTGAAATACCACTAATCATGGAGGAAGGGGAGGCGCAAAATATAGCTGAAATTTTACTTTATTCTTCGTGGCAAGAGAGAAATATATAAAATTTTAAGCTGCCGATAAAATATGCATGGCTTGCGCCAAGCGATGTCATAACAATTTCAGATGGCAAGAAAAAGCATACGGTGAGAATTATAAAAACAAAATTTGAAAGCATGTCCATTCAAATAATTGGGGTTGGTTATGACTGCTCTATATACAAACTTTCTTTTCCTTCAACAAGATCACTTATGCTTAAAGAATACCCTGCTTCTCACATCAGTAAAACCGTCGTCGAAATGATCGATTTGCCGCATGTTAAAGGTAATATTGCAAGCTTTACTTTAGCTAGTGAGGAGAAGAATTGGAAAGGAGCGACACTCTTTGTTTCATATAATAACAAGGACTATAAGCCTATTGCAAGCACAAACGAGCAGTCTAGTTACGGGTATGTAATGGAATCTACAAATGAGGAAATTATAGTGGTGCTGCGTTTTGGTAAGCTGTCGTTCATAAGCACAACCTCAAATTTAGCGCTAGTTGGAAAAGAGGTAATAAAATTCCAAAGAGCTGAGCTCATAGGTAAAAACAAATATAAGCTTAGCGACCTAATTAGAGGGCAAGAAGGCACTAAAGAGTATAAGCACACTGCAGGTGAAAAATTTGTTCTGCTTGATGATTCAATAATTTCTTTCGAAGTGCAAAGGGGAAAAAAGTTTTACCTAAAAGCAGCCACTTATGGTGGTTCGTTGGATAATGTGGAGGCGGGAATATTTAAACTCTTGAAAGCTACTTAAATTACGCATTCAGACATTTTATTTGCATTTTGTTGAAAATTTGCTGTACTTAGCGCGGTAACATAAAATTAGTTAGAATAATGGCTAATAACGCAAAAAAATTATCGGATGAAGCACCAATAATACTAACTTGGGTACCGAGGGTATACGGTACATTTTTACCAGACGATAAAAACAGTACCCTTAATTATTTAGATATAATCAAAAACCATAAATTAAAAAATAAAGAAGAGAGGGACATATATCTGGTTATAAATGGTCCTGGGCTTGAGAAAAATCAAATAGATGATTTAAAGCATGAACTGCAAGGAATTAAAGGAGTACACGTTATGGACTTACACCAATATGACTGGAGTGAAATAGATACAGGGTGGAAAATAGATGGTAAAGATATCAGTATTAAGAGCTTCTTTAAGCATATGTATAATATGACAGATGAACAAAGAACATACTTTGCCATTGAAATAGATACTTTCAGATTAATTGCTCTTGCCCTTTTAAGGCAGTTTACAAAATATGAAGGAGGAATATATAGACTTTGATTCTTTAAGTGTCGTTGATGGTCATATAGGAAAGGGTATAACAATTCCTGAAAAAATATTGTTGGGGAGTATTGTGCTCAGATCTAAAAAGGGAAACTGTACACACCTTAGTGTAGCAAATATGGTAGATAGTGACTATGATAAATGTAAAAAATCATTCGTGTTTTATTTTAACAACGATTGCATTGTGATAGGCAATTCAGATGTAATAGTTGATATTTTTTCTAGGTATAAAGGTAAAATATTAAGTCACAAGGAAATTTTTAATGAAGTGAAAGCACACTTCAAAAGATGCTTATTAGATGCAATAGACAATTGTAAGCAAGCAATAGATGGGGATTCTAGTTATTATTTTGATATGGTTCGACGCATTTTCAATCTTGAAAGTGAGGGAATACCAAAGCTATATGATATCGAAATTTTTCGACTTGTTGGACAATCTATGAACGTTCTCAATTTGGCTCAAGTAAGTACATTACGTGGGGTTGATACTAGGATCACAAAAAATGATAGGCCGATAAGCACATGTAAATTATTCTTGTTCAGCTGTAATAATGGCAACTATGACCCTATTGAAGTTGTAGGAAGAAATAATTTATCCTGGACTAAAAGGGAGAAGTTATACCGTGAACAAAAATTAAGCAGAAAACTGGAAGAGGTGAAAGTAGACCAGGTAGCAGTGGAAAGGCTATCGTTGAAATAACATTAGACTTATTGAAGAGCTTTCCAGTTATTATAAGAT
>NZ_JAHDJT010000107.1 GCF_023661085.1 Wolbachia pipientis | reverse complement strand
TGTTAGAGCCACCACCACTATCTATGATAACGTCACGATCATCGATTCCTGTAAAATGCTCAGAATAACCCATGCACAAGATCTCATCTACTTTGCTCTGCCTTCCAATATAATGGTAATTAAAGAGGTTGTTACTAACATAATCATCAATCAATAAACGATTATTTATTTTTACCTTTAATTGTCCATGGGCACTAGGTTTAAAACGATAATCAATCACACCTGTAACTTTATCTTTTGTTAATTGACTTAAATCAAGTATATTAGTAGAATTGCTTCCACTAATAATCTTACCTGAAAAATTAGGGTTATCTACAAGAACAAACCTATTTGCTACATTATTACCACCAGTTATCTTTGCTGTACCTGAGTGAATTAAAAAATTATTGTTCCACACATTACTTCCAGCAACGACACCGCTGTTTACATTTTGTAGATCGTAAACAATTGTCTTGTCTTTTTGCTTTATGTTTACTCTACCATTGTGGCTAATAACCATTGCATTTTCACAGTAGTACTTAGCTGTTGAAACTGAATTTTTAGTATCTTTTTCATAATCTTGATTAGTAATCTGTGGTAAACAAATCCTACTAGCACCTTTAATATAATTAGGTATAACACGCAAAAGATTGCTTATATTGGCATTTGTTCTATTCATCATAATCATTGCGTAGTCCGGACGAAGAGTATTATCATTTACTTTTCCAAGACCAACACCATAAGCAATAACACTATTAGGACCATTATTTAAAGCTTGCCACACCCCTTTAGCTAAACTATTAACTGTGTCTTTCCTACCTGCAAGATGCTGCACATCAGCTGCCATAGGTTGAAAAAAAGTGTACGCCAAAAAATACTCCAGTTCTCTCCATGGGTTGTATCATACTTTTTCTCATACTCTATGATATTGCTGACACCACTATAGATTCCATAACCTACCATGAGCCCAAACCCAACTGCAATACCAACTACCGGCATACTTGCTGCTGTAAGAGCAACACCAGAAACAAATGACACACCAGAAAAAGATATAGATGCTATATTATCTCTTATTTCTTTCTCTCCACATGGATTATCACTATTCTCTCTTTTTTTACAATCTACAAGATTACTTGCTGACATGCCTATATCAACAATATCAAAGACACCAGCTATAGCCCCTGCTGCACCTTTTGCTATTGTACTTCCAAATTTTACTCCTGCAACTTGAACAGCAAACTTTGTCTGCCTACCTAAAGTACCTGGTATAATTTTTCCCACAACCTTTTCAGCTGATGCCACAACTTTTGGAGTAATTTTAACCATTACATTCTCAATTGGTTGAGATGCAAAAGACCAGGCAATTCCACCTAAATTTAATCCACAATCTGTTGCTGTTCCATCTTTACAAGATACAATAGCTCCATGAATTCCTCTTATTAATTGTATTCCACCTGCAGCATTCATTAACCTGCTTTTTAATTTTGGATTTTTTATTAAACCGCTATTTTGCTGTGAAACGTCACCGTGCAAACCCTTAATACGTTCATTCTGAACATAGCGTTCATACCCTTGATCTCCAATGACCTTATCGAGTAAATACTTATGACTACCTTCAATACTTTTGTCTCCAATAAACTCGACTAGCTGAGCATTTTTTTTTCATCTTGACTATTTTTAACATAAGTTAGAAACTTTTCACTATCAATTATAGTTTTGTCTATATTATTCTCATCTACTTTTCCTTTACTAAACTTTTCCACATCATCCCTTGAAAATAAACAAGGATTAATACTTCTTTTGCTTCTACCACTTGGACTTACACAGCTGTTTAGGTTGAATTTCTTCTTAGGTACTTTTGTTTCAGCAAGTATAGCCTCATCTAAGTTAGATATACGTTGTGAATCTATACTTAATCTATCTGAAATATCTTTTCTCGTACGTATAAAATAATCTTCATTTCTTCCTTGAACTTGCAAATGGTTACGTATTTCATTAAGAATATTATCTCTACTTCCTTGCAACACGGTATTAATATCTCTAGCATTTTCTAACGCCCATAAGCCGCAATTATAACCATCTCTTTGTTGAGCAACAGAAACATCATTAACGGTAATTTTAGCTTGTTGTAAAACTTGACGAATATTACTTGGAATGCTATTGCCCAATGAGTCAGCATAGTATCCAACATAACGCCCATTTTGATGAGAGACGACTAACGTAACCCAATGATTATTATTTAGATTAACAATTAAAGTTAATGGCCTTCTTTCACCTCTTGTTGTTACGCTATTTTGAAACTGTTGCAATTGATTAACTATGTGCTCTGGTGATCCCACTGTTTCAAACAATGTGTCAGCTCCATCAATTCCATAACCATATTTTATTCTTGCAATATCAGCTATATCGTGTTGTTGAAGCCGATAGTCATAACGCCCTTCTGCTGTTGCAGACTATAATGTACTTAGGTTCTCTTCTTGTATACCCATATCTTTTAGTCTCTGGGTTACTTCTTGTATTCCTTCTAAATGTTTTCTCTTAGCGATGTCAATAGAGCTGTGCACTACCAGAGCAGGAACAAACTCATCACTCGTTAATATTAAAGAACCTTTATCCTTAGCCTTCGTATTAACAACTACACCCATGAAAAACATTTTATCACTGTCTGTTATTGTTTTCAGTGCTGCACCTTTAGCATATCTAATATTTTGTTCTTTTGTTAATTTATCAACTTCCTGTTTCAGCTGATCTCGATTTAAATTTTTATCTATAAGCTTAAATTCTAGTCCCATAGGAGTATATTCTTTAGTACCTTGAGATGAGGGACCAATACCTTGAATTACCATGTCGACGCGACCACCTGCTCCTACTTGAAATTCAGGTATGATTACAGTCTTAGAAGAAGTTTCCTGTAGCTTTAAATCGCTGTAACTACTAAATAAACCATTAAGAACAGCTTGTAATCTTGCTTCATTAGTAATCAAATCTTTTATAGGGTAAATCGCATCTGCTACCTCAGTAAGCAACCCTTTATAGGCTTGCAATGAAACCTCACCGTCAGAGGAAGTAGCATGTTGAGAAGTGATTGCTTGATCAAATTTTGCCTTTAACTCATCAGAACTGGGTATCTCAAGAAAATTACCTGTAAATTGCTGACCGAAACCACTTGGTTTATACTTGCTTATCTGTTCTATTTCAAAAAGGTCTTCAAAAGATAACCCTGTTTCATATTTTTTTAGACTCATTTTAATTTCTATGACATTTCCTACTTTTCCTATTTTAGGTATGTTCAGTACTGGAATTTTTTTATCAGCATAGAATTCTTTTGTATTGGATTCTCGCATATGAAAAATGAATGCTGTTTTTTCTTGCCCTTCATTACCTTGAACAAATATTAATGTCATAACCGGGCTTTTAGATAAAGTGTACTCTGTTCCCTGAGGCCAATTAAGCGGGTACTCATCATATGAGTATATATATTTTTTAATGTTACTTTGATCTTGACCAGTTTTGTTAATTAGAATTGATTGACCTAGTATGTCTCGACTGAAATAATAATGATCTTTTGTTTCTTTATTTGCTGGAAAAGTATGGTATTCGCTTGACAATAAATCTTTTACCTCTCGCTTAAAAACTTCCTCATAGGCTGATTGATTGTCCCACTTGCCAACTAGTTCGATAAATTCCTCCATCAAAGGAGCTGGTGGTTGTTTAATAGGTTTTACTTCAGTTTTAAACGGTTCCGCATTATCTAAATTCAACCCAACAGCGATAGCATTATCTGCATTGGTTAAAATCCTCATCTTATTTGGTCTAAAACCTTTAATATAGTCTTCAGCTTGCTTTAGTGCATCACTTGGAGTAACTTGCCCCTTACTTCCAGCCTTAAGCTCAATAAGAATTGGAACTGAATCAACAGCGCGATTAGGCCCACGAACAAGCAAAACAAATCAGCATAACCTCCACCAGCAAACTGCTCCAGATATAGTTTGGTATTATCACGATATCGAAAATTATCAAATACTCCTGCTACAAAACCATGTTGATCAGCTTCGCGAGCTCTATTGCCATAAACACTATCTTGTAAGTCTAAATTAGTATGAACTTTCTTAATATAATTTAGAATGGCTTTAAGATTATCCTGAACTTGACCTGTGCGTGAACCGATAAGCTTTTCTATATAACTTTCTAGATAGACAGATTTACCTAATTTCTTTGTCACTTTCTGAAACTTTACTGTAGGCTCGATAGGTTGGTCTAGAATCTTCTTTTTACTTTCTACCTTAATGTTTATTTTTTCATCTTCTCCGTCACTCTTTAAAGTATATCCCTTTGCTGATAAAATTCTTGATATTTCCTTACTAAAATCATCACTAAGGCTTTTATCTGAGTTATTTAGAAATTGCTTAGCTTTCTTTAAAAATTCATCTTGAGGTAAATAATGACCTTTTAATTCATCAGGATCAATTTGCATTGTTTGAGTATTGCCATATACATCCTTAGCTTTACACTCCAACGCGTTATTCTTCAGATATAGATATAACTTCTTCGATTTCACATCTTTGTCTGACTTTGGTCTGCTTTTTACTAACTCATATTTATCTTTTAGAATTTTTATCACATCAATTTGAAGTTTACGTTCGTCTAATGAAGTATAGTCTTTACCCATTACATCCTTCCACTCACCTGTGGTGAATTCAAAATTCTTAGTACGTGTTTGCGGAGAACTAGAATGTTGAGCTTCTATATCTTCAGTGAAAATAAAAACATGTGTTTTGGATTCTGTTTCTGCTACAACCTTTAAAGTTCTTGCTCCCTCAAAACGAAAGTGTAACTTCTTTATGCCTAACTTATCATTAA
>NZ_JAHDJT010000106.1 GCF_023661085.1 Wolbachia pipientis | reverse complement strand
GTAAATTATTATAGCGCCAATTTAAAGTATTATAGAGTCAAAACTCGCCACTCGGAGTTTCTTTGCCTTTTTTATTTGGTAAATTTCTTAAATATTATAGCTTAGACTAGTTGCGTTTAAAAGCAGCTAAATTGCAGCGTTTGAGGCATAAAAACGCCAATACTGACAATAAATACCGACCAGGGCTTCTTTTGCTTTTTTCTTGCTTGGGAAATTTCTTAAATATTTATTACTAAAGTAGTATCTTAGATCCCAGTATCAAGTACTGGGATGACAGGAAAGGGGCTACTTGGACGACAAGAAGAGAGCACTGAAATGACAGAAGAGGGAGCACTGGAAGAAAAAGATAGTAGTGCGAAGAGCCTCTTACAACTTACTTTTAATTAGTCTAACCCATGCGTGCCAATCTCTTTCACCAAGACTGCTTTCGAAAGACAAAAGATCCTTTACAGCTTTTGAGCAAATTTCTTCGCTTGGAATTGATAATTCCCTATTCATTGCTAATGTTAAACATTGAGTTTTACACGCTTGTTCTAAGTGATATGTATAAAACATCGCTTCTTGTATAGTACGACCACATGTTATAGATCCATGATTGCGCATTAACATCACAAAATTTTCTTTTAGATCAGCTATTAGTCTCTTTCCTTCTGTATCATCAAGTGCCAGGGAATTATAATCATGGTAAGATACCTTATTGTAAAAATGCAGTGCCCACTGACTTGTTGGAAATAACCCATCTTTGAGGGAGGAAACTGCTACAATAGAAGGTGTATGTAAGTGAAAAATTGCTTGAATATCTTTCCTTGCTTGATAAATAAAGCCGTGGATTATATAGCCAGTTTTATTATATTGGTATTCTTTGCCCTCAATAACATTTCCATCAAACGACACCTTCATTAATGAATTTTCATTCACTTCATTAAAGCATATACCAAATGGATAAATATAAAACGACTTTTGATCCTCAGAACGCACCGATAGGTGAGTATATGTATGGTCATCCAGTCCCAAGTAAGATAAAATCTGATAGGCGTAGACTAAGTCCCTTTTTACCTTGCTCTTTGTTAACAACACAATTTTCAGCTAAGATCTTCTGAAAGTTTATACAAGAAAAGGGGCTCATAGTAAACTCATACTTTTAGTTTGGAGGTAAATTAGAGGAAGAGGAATTCTTAGTAAACAATTCTCTATTACATAATCTATGGAACTTGTACGGAATTTATGTCCCTGAATTACATAATATCTTAACTGTAAAAATAATTTTTCTATATAATGTTTCAAATGTTTTAAAGTTTAAGTTTCATGTTATTATGAATATAGATTTTAACATTATAAATAATATGATAAACATTAATACAAAGGAAAAGATAACAGGAGTTTTCGTATATATTATCGGCTTTTCAGGAAGTGGCAAGCTTTCTACAGCAATAGAATTATCTAATATGATAGGTGCACTGATTGTAAACAGCAACTTTTCCAACAATACTCAAATTCGCTCTATATATGATAATATCTTTGAATATGACCAAATCCCTAAAGAAGTCCAAGATAGAATATATAACGTTGCACAAATTATGCTTCAGGTAATAGAAGCCTATCCAATTCATTCAAAAAATTACATATTTATCGATGAATTGATGAAAAATAATGACTACAATATAAGGGTGTATAACTCAGTAGTAGAGCTTAGTAAAAGAATGAATACAAGAATTCTTCCTATAGTGCTAAGGTGTGATCTACCTACATTACAAAAACGCATTAAATTAAAAAGACAAAGAGAAAATAAGAAGGTTACTAGCATGAGCAGTATTATAGAGAAATTTAGGACTCGTAATTTATTTATACCGCCGAATGCCATAGAAATAGAAAATTCAAATATGAGTATAAAAGAAGTAGCCGAAGAAATAACAAACCAGATGTACAGACTTAGTCAAATCGATAGAATTTACGCAAAAGGGTAATTATAATAATTTCATATACTGAGGCTCATTTAAATATAGAGCGTTGACCCCATTTAATTTTTGTTTATTTTCTAGCTTGTAACGGACCAATAGTCCTGCATAGCTAGCATTTAACTCTGGTAAATTGCAATCCACATATGTGATGCAGTTATTGTCTGTCGTCCCAGTACCTATCACACACTGGGATCCGGCAGCTGCAACTGGCTCTGACAACGGCAATAAATTGAAATCAAATAACTGCGTGTAAAACCCTTGAGCATTTTTGATTATAGCTCTGATATTTTTTTTACTGTTTGCACAAAGCAAGGATATTGCATACGCCTGAACTTCCAGTGCGTTCACTCCATATAACGGCTTATTCGTAACAAGATTTATGCCTTTTGCAGCTGATATACCAACTCTAATTCCAGTAAAACTTCCTGGTCCAACTACTACCACTAAATGGTCTATTTTATCGTAGCTGTAATTGTGCTTATTGAACAGAGTGTTCAAAATTTGAAAAAATGTTTCTGCGTGACTATTGCTAGTGGAATTACGCTCTACAAAACAATTGCCATCATGGTCGATTATCGCTATTGAGCTACCAGCACCTACAGTATCAATCGCTAGAATGGACATTACCTAAGCTTATCATAGAGTTTTGTAAACATTATAGTAAAGGCGCCATTACCCATAACATTTGCTGAAGTTATTATTGGATCAAACACTACATATAATGCCGTGATTAACGAGAGCATTTCTGGAGAGAATTTAAGATACCTTTCAAGAACAGGCAGCATTACCACAATTCCTCCTGCCGGAACTGCAGCGATAGCAAACTTAAATAACAAAAAATAAAGAAGGAAAGTTACATAGTCTGTCGTGGATAATGCATAACCAGAAGTTGTTATCATCGATAATATTATAATAAAAAAGCAATCACCTACTAAATGAAAGCCAGCAGTTATTGGTATAACAGACGATGCTACATCAGGTTGCTTTACATTTTTCCTACTTCCTTCAAGAGTAAGTGGCATAGTTGCATTGCTAGACATTGTACTCATCGCAGTAATAAGTGCTGGCATCATATTGCTTATGCTAGTTATCCAGTTTGTGATCTTAAACGAATTTGCTGCTCCGTATAAGAGAAAAACATAAAAGTAAGTTACAAATGCTATAATAACAAAAATTATTGAGCAATCTTTGAATATTATAGATAGAACCTGATCATGTTGCATTTTTAAAGCAAGCCCCAGTACGAATACTGGAATAACTGGTATCAAAAAGGCTTTTAGAATAAACAAAGTTAAGTCTGACATTTTGCGCGAGAGCTCTTTACTCTTTTTGGGCAGCAGAACAGACACTATTAAACTGGATATAAATCCATAAGCGAGAGCATGAAAGTTAGAAAGGAGTAGCGGTAGCTTAAACGACCACAAAGGAGCAATTGTTTCTTCATATGTTATATCTTGTATCAGATAAGTGTTTTGCAGAACAAAGTACCCAATCGAATAAGCAATTAAACTTGAAGCTAGATTCGATAAGAAAATCATTATAACAAGTAATAGTATAAACTTTATAGCCGACTGCTTAAGATTGCTAACGCTGCTAAAGATTAACGCAAAAACAATAAAAGGCATTATAAATAGCAAAATTTCTTTGATACTTAAGCTCACTGAATACAAAAAGGTTTTTGCTTCTATTGGAACTAAATGACCAAAAAATACAACTGAAGCAATAATAGTGAGTAAGATTAGCAGTTGTAGCATGTTTTGATATAGCAATATTCTATGAACATAATGCAGTGAGTCAGTTTTCAAGTAAAGCAAAACTGTCTAAACTGCTGGAATGCATTTATCAAAAACTCAACTTTAGCCCGGCCAAAAGCACGTAACCTGAGTTGTTTTTGGACTCTTCGATGGGCTCTTCGGCATTAAATTTTACAATATTGAAATAGTATGAAGTGCCCATAAAAAGAGAACTTTCAAGGCTTAAAGCATATAATGTTAATCTGTTCGTACCTTTGTCTGCAATATCCCGACCACTACTAAAATATGTTAAGCTCAATTTGCGAGAATCAGAGCGGTAAGCAACACCTGCATTCGTATAATACGTATTAGTCGTTTCAGGATTATATCTCTTACCCGATTTACCACCATTACCATATGAGAAAATGCAATCAAGATCGAAAAGTTTCAGGTTTAAACCAAAATTCCAGTGTAGCAACTGGTTACAGCACTCATAACTTTCAGAGGTTCCATTTGAGCAACCAGTTAAATTTTCCCTTGCAAATTCACCAGTTAAAGCAGCAGTAAAATTTATATCATCCGACAAACTATTCTTATAGGAAAGGCCAGCAGCAACTAGATTGCTATAATACAAGTTATTCTTCCCTGGAACATAACTAAGCCCAAGTTGAAAGTTATAAACCTTAGGGGAGATATAGCTTATTGCTGGTTGCTTTAATTTCAGCTCTAGTCCATTATAATCACTATAAATATTGGGTTTAACCCAAAAGACTTTATCTTTATCGTATCCAGTACCAATGCCCTTCTTTTCATCGCCACGCAGATTTGCATAGTTTACCCAGCAACCATTTACTCCTCCAGCAGCCACGTAAATTTTTGAAGTATTGATCAGCATACTTTGACTGACTAAACTTCTTTTTCCATACTCGATTGATCCAAGCCCCCGGTTTTTTATGATAAAATACCATTCTTCCATGCCTAGTTTTTCTATGTCTAACGCCTTTAGGTTTGCGATACCAGAAACTCCTGCCTTAATATTAAACCCCATTTGAGTATTTGGGTAAACTTGCTGTAAATAAAGAAAGCGCAAGTATGAGTAACTTGAAGTCTTGTCTTTAGGCTTAGTATTGAAAGAATCTTTGTTAAAAGCGTAGCCAAATCTCAAATCTATCTTTCCGTCCAGTTCTGCATAAAATATTCCCTTATCCAGAATTACCCTAGCATTAGCACTATTTTGCAAGAGTAATAACGAAAGCAACGCCACCAGGCAATATTT
>NZ_JAHDJT010000105.1 GCF_023661085.1 Wolbachia pipientis | reverse complement strand
GAATAATAGGAAGTGATGTAATAATCAAAAAAGCATATGAGGAGCTAAATAGATTTAATTGGTCAGAAAAAGAGTTCATAGCATATGAACAAGAGATAAAGCGTATTCGTGATGAGAAGGCTGTCCTCGCTCAAAAACTTGATGATGCTAGAGACGAAGGCAGAAAAGAAGGCATCCAAATCGGCGAAGAAAAAGGCAGAAAAAAAGGGAAATTGAAGTTGCTAAAAATCTACTTAAAGCAGGAGTTTCTATTGATATCATAGCTCAAACTACTGGTCTTCCTAAAGCTGAAATTGCACGACTCAAAGAAGAAGTTACGAGTTGATTTCAAATAACTTAGCTGAATAGACAGGTGTAGATAAATCCAGTTTTTTAATTGTTAAGCTTTACAATCAGAGCAAACTACCTGACCACGTGAGACTGATTTCAGTTCATCAGTTGGAACTTGATTTGAGCAAAATATGCATTTTATTTTATCGCTTGGGGCAAGTGAGTTATTAACAGCAATTCTATCGTCAAAAACGAAACATTCGCCTTCCCAATTACCATTTTTATTATGAGTTTTTTCAAGATAAGAAAGAACACCACCTTTAAGATGGTACACATCGTTAAATCCAAGGCTTTTCATGTACGCTGTA
Source organism: Wolbachia pipientis (assembly GCF_023661085.1). Lineage (GTDB taxonomy): Bacteria > Pseudomonadota > Alphaproteobacteria > Rickettsiales > Anaplasmataceae > Wolbachia. The sequence continues at coordinate 4,380 of NZ_JAHDJT010000105.1, read as the reverse complement.
GATTTTTCGCACCTTATTCCACCAGTGCAGTACATAGCCACTTTCATGTCTTTATTCTCAGAAAATGACTTTGCCCACTGAGGAAACTCACGAAAACATTGAGTGTGTGGATTGATTGCATTCTTGAACTTACCTAATTTTACTTCGTACTCATTTCGCGTGTCTATTACTAAAACGTCAGGTCGAGAGATAAAATCATCCCAATACTCTGGGTCAACATATTTACCTCTAAGAGAAATATCGAGATTGCTTACACCGAGGTTTACAATTTCTTTTTTTAACCTCACTTTCATCTTGTTAAATGGTTGATATTCTGCTGTACTTTCTTTCCACGTAAGATCTCTCAGCCTACAATCAGAACATAGAAACTCAAACGTTTTATCAATTGCGTTTCTTTCACCGGATATGGTTGCGTTGATGCCCTCCTCTGCAAGGAGTATAGTACCCTTCAGCCCAACGTTATCGCATGCAGCTTTTATTTCGTCTTTCATGTCGTAATAGTTAGAGAGTTCTACAAAATGGTAGAAAGTTGCTATGACAAAGTTCATGATTATTAACTTATCAACTCAGAATATAATATATAAAATTATAAAGATATTCAACTCTGGATATCTTCAGCTTTTGTATATAACATTTTAATATTAAGTGTGGATTTAATTTAATGTTTTTAAGAATATTTAAAAATATATTCTTATTTCTAGTAAGTATATTATTTATCTGCCCTATATTATCGTTAATATCGATTCTATTTACAAAATCGGCAGATTCTGGGTGGGTAATCAGTACACTTTTTCCTGAATATATACTGAATACGTTAATCTTGATGGTAGGGGTTGGAAGTATATCTTTTATATTTGGAGTGATACCAGCATGGCTCACCACATTTTTTTCATTTCCTGGGAGTAGAATTTTTGAGATTGCTTTATTTTTTCCGCTATCGATTCCTGGGTATATAGTAGCGTTTATCTATGTAAACACGCTAGAGTTCTCAGGTCCGATTCAGAGTTTGTTAAGAGAAATTTTAGAGTGGAGCAAAGGCGATTACTGGTTTCCCGAGATCAAATCTTTAGGTGGTGGAATATTAGTGATGGGGTTCAGTTTATATCCATACGTTTACATATTGGTCCGCTCAAGTCTAAGGAGCGTTAGCAACTCGGTTACTATTGCATTGACACTTGGGTTCTCCTCACTGCAGAGCTTATTTTCTGTCATAATACCCTCTATACGTCCATCAATTATAGCTGGATTATCCTTGGTGCTAATGGAAGTAATTACGGATTTTGGTACACCACAGTTTCTTGCAATTGACACTTTTACAACAGGAGTATATCGCACCTGGTTTTTGCTGCATGATAAATATTCAGCTACTGTTTTAGCAGTTGCAGAATTGATCTTCATTGCAACACTAATAACTGTTGAAAAAATCCTGCAAAAAAGGGGGATCTCCTATTCTGCAATCAGTACTAATTCAGACTACCACAACAAGCGCAGTATAAATGGTGCTGCGCCATTGATCTTTGCTTATATCATGTGTGTATTGCCAATATTGATAGGTTTTGCTTTACCAATTATTCCACTGATATATTGGAGTATAGAGAAGGGGTTTTTCATATATGAGGCAAGATTTTATAGCATAATAGCAAATAGCTTTAGTTTATCATTTGTTACCGCGCTAATCTCGATTAGCATTGCAATAATGATTGGATATGCGGCTCGTAAAAATAGGGCTATCAGTAGTGTAGCACGTCTTATTTCTTTAGGCTACGCAATTCCAAATGCGATTATCGCAATTAGTATAATAATATTTTTAAGCAAGATATCTTCTTTTGTTACTCAATATATTGTGGAAGTGAGCTTAGTAGGAACTGTTGGTGCCTTGATTTACTCGTATTTATTTCGTTTTTTTGCTATATCTTTTAAAGCAATAGAATCAGGGCTCAAAAAAACACCAAATGAAATTGAGTGGACCGCGTATACTATGGGTCATGGACCTATTTTCACATGTCTGAATGTTCATATTCCTCTCATCAGGAAAAGTATACTGTCGGGGTTTTTGCTCGTGTTTATGGATACTATCAAGGAACTCACGGCAACACTCATTATAAGGCCATTTAATTTTGAAACTATATCAACTAGAATATATGAGCTTGTAAGCGATGAGCGTTACAGAGAGGCTGCCCCATTTTCGTTAATGATAGTTACGATCGGCTTAATTTCCACAATGATCTTGTTTAAGCTTGATGATGGGAGTAAAAAATAAATTTTAACGACAGTCCACTAGATCTAGTGCGGTCTAGAGTTTATGTATGGACTATCCAGAGAAAAAGGCGGTATCATGACCTCAAAGACTTTTGTGCTTTCTTCATTTAGAAATTCGTACCTTCCTTGCATTATTCCCGATGGTGCGTTTAAGTATGTCCCGCTCGTATACCTAAATACTTCTCCAGGCTTTATCACAGGCTGCTCTCCAATAACACCAGCACCTGCAATTTCATTTACCTTCCCTTTGTAATCTATTATCTGCCAATGGCGGCTCAGCAATTGAATAGTTGACGAACTTTTATTTTTTATTTTAACATTGTATACCCACACATAGCAATTTTCATAAGGAATAGATTGCTCCTCAATGTAAACTGGCAGAACTGTAACTTCAACAGAGTTAGTAGTAAGTGTGTATTCCAGAGCCATATTATAATTTAAGAAAACAACACCTAATTATACACTATTTTCATAGATTCTTCAAGCATGTTATCGTATTCTATTTAGCAGTGATAATATGGGTGGATCAGATATGCTCAGCGAAAGAGTAATAGGAATAATAGGTAGTGGACAATTAGGTAAGATGACTGCTATTGCTGCAACAAAACTTGGGCAAAAAACACATATTTTTACCCATGCTAAGGATGATCCAGCTTGCTCTGTTGCCGGTAGTGTAACAATAGCAGATTTTTCTGATAGGAAGGCACTTGTATCTTTTGCACAGAGCGTGGATTTAGTCACTATTGAATCTGAAAATATTCCTTGTGACGCAGTTGACATTATATCACAGCATGTGGATTTTTATCCGGGTAAAAGAGCATTACATATTTCGCAAAATAGGCTGAGAGAAAAAGACTTTATTAGAGATTCGGGTATAAAAACCGCTGGTTATAAAAATATACAAAATCATGATGAGCTATTAGAAAGCAGTAGAACTTTTGGCTATCCAATAAGGCTGAAAACAACAGAAATGGGTTACGATGGAAAAGGACAATATGTGATCGAGAATGATTCTGAAGCGAAACAATTTGCTTCCTTTGATTGGAACACAAAATATATCCTCGAAGCAGGTGTTGATTTACTAAAAGAGGCTTCAATAGTTGTTGCAAGAGATAAAAACGGTAAAGTAACTTTTTTTCCTATAGCAGAAAATCACCACGTTGATGGAATACTTGACACTTCAACAGTGCCAGCCAAAATAGATAGTAAATTAGCTCAAGAGGTACAACAAACCGCAGGGAAAATAGCAGATGCGCTTGATGTAGTAGGAATCCTTGCTATTGAATTTTTCATTACTAAAAATAATGAACTGCTAGTTAACGAGCTAGCTCCAAGACCTCACAATTCCTGCCACTGGAGCTTGGATGCATGCAATGTTAGTCAGTTTGAGCAATTGGTTAGGGTAATATGCGGGTTACCTATGCAGGAAGTAGCACTACGCTTTCCTTGCATGACGAAGAACATAATAGGTAGTGATATATATGATTTCCATAAGTATCTGAGCAATAAAAAAGCTAGCTTAACCATATATGGAAAGAAAGAGGTCAGGGATAAGCGTAAAATGGGACATGTCAATATAGATTTGAGTTAGACACCATAACTTCGCAATTGTATAGATGTTTGTTTTAGAAAAAAGTGCGCTTAGTTTTATAGCCAAATTTGCTCAAAGCACATATCCCCTTCGGTGTCATTCCATTGCCTCCTTCTCTTGTCATTCCAGTAGCCCATTTCTTTTCATCTCAGTACCTCCTTTTTTTGTCATCCAAGTAGCTCCTTCTCTTGCCATCCCAGTACTTGATACTGGGATCCAGGATACTACTTTAATAATAAATACTTAAGAAATTTACCAAGCGAGAAAAAAAGCAAAAGAAGCCCCGGCCGGTGGCTAATTATTTATATGTACCTCAAATATCGGCGTTTTTATCCTCAACGCTACGATTCAGCTACTTTTAAATGCAAATAACCAAAACTGCAAACGTTAAGAAATTTACTAAGCAGGAAAAAGGCAAAAAAACTCTGAGGCAGCTAGTATTCAAATTCTCCCTTGTCTATTTGACGTTCTATACTGTCTTAAACGACTTATAAGCGCGTTTCAGCTTGAAAACCAGAAGTTTTAAAAAG
>NZ_JAHDJT010000104.1 GCF_023661085.1 Wolbachia pipientis | reverse complement strand
ACAGATTGGGAAGTTAAACAAATAGCTTCAATACTATGATAAGGATAACGGCGAAAGTTGTCAAGTAGTTTTTTCGCATACGCCAAAGCTGGTTTGATATGCGAGTGGTCTAAGTTGTATGGCATGAGGCTATCTATGCCAATTCTGTATGTAAATCTCTAACTAGAACTTCAGCACATTCTCTGCGAACGATTATACTGATCTTGATTTCAGATGCTGTGATAGCGAGTATTTCTATCTTTTTTTCGCTCAAAACCTTGAGTATGCGGTGCATCACTTCAGCATTAGACATAATGCCAATACCAATTATTGAAATTTTAGCTACGTTATTGTTTATGATATAGCTCCTATTCAGTAGCTTTTTCATGAAATCAATATCAAATTCGGAAATTACAATACTTGATCCGTGTATCATATCAGTTTTAATGTTTGCCCCTGCAATATCCCTTAAAATACGCAAGGTATCTGCAAGGTTAGTAAAAGTTACAAGAGCCTCATTAGTGCTATAAGTTATTCCAGTAATTGTGTATCTTTCCAGTACATCTTTTTTGTGCAGTACTGCAGTTCCTTCCACTTCTTTAAAGGCGGACAGCACTTGTACTTTAATGTTATGTTTCATTGCAAGCTGTACTGAACGATTATGTAGTATTTTAGCACCAGATGACGACATCTCCAACATTTCATCGTAAGAAATAGATTTGAGCTTGCGTGCTTTTGGAACAATTTTCGGATCAGCTGTATATATGCCATCGATATCAGTGAAAATCTCGCAAACTTTGACGTTAAAAGCTACCGCTAAGGCAACTGCTGATATATCAGAGCCTCCTCTTCCAAAAGTAGTGATTCTGTCATCATGTATACCCTGAAAGCCGGCAATAATCGCTACAGTATACCCTTCAGTAAAAGACCTTTTCAGATGATCAATCTCTATTGTTTTTATTTTAGACTCGGAGTAAAAATCGTCTGTTATAATCGGCAACTGCCAGGCAAGCCAAGATTTAGCGTTTATTCCAGTGGATCGGAGAGTGATTGCTAACATGCCGCAAGAAATCTGCTCTCCCGCTGAAAGTATAACGTCATATTCCGACAGTTCTCGTTCGCAGCTTAAATCTGAGATTTGTCTAGCCTGAAAAGCCATTTGATCAGTAAATCCCGCAATGGCGGATACAACGACAATTACATTATAACCTCTCTCAACATCCTTTTTTATCAAATTTGCAACTCGGTTTAAGTCAGTTAATGAGGTCCCACCAAATTTTTTTATGATTATATTGTCCATAGCTACAATATAGCCTTCCTCCAGAAAAAAATATAGCGCTAGTTGATATAAACTTTAAAAGGCTCAGTTATTCTCCATAGCAAAATCCCTAGCTAGGAATAGCGAACCACAAATCAGTATGGTTTTGACATTCTGGATAGGAACTTTTAGTATGTGGTTTAATATGGCATTGCCGATCGATTCACATTCAATAGCATTTATCCCTATATTATTTGCTCTCTCCTTGATTAGACCTGTATTTGTTGCTTTGGGCTCAGACTTAACACAAACCGCACATAATAACTTGATATATGATTTTAAGTGTTCCAAAAACTCTTCCACGTTTCTGTTACGAGTAACACCAAAAATCATATAGATACCTTCAGCAAAATTATCTTTCACCCAATCAGATAACACTCTGGCACCATCGTTATTGTGCGCACCATCTAAAAATAATTGCCAATCTTTCGGTAACAAAGAAATTAAACTGCCCTCTTTTATAAGCTCTAGTCGTGCAGGCCAGTAGGTATGTTGCAAACCTGAGGCAATATCCTCTTCTTCAATATCAAATCCATACTTTCCACTCAAAATGCTACATGCTGCGATAGCGTTTCCTGCATTAATTATTTGATGATCGCCCTTCAAAGAAGGCAAAGGAAATTCTATTGATTGAATAGCCGATTGGAAAACCATTCGAGCTCCAGCGCGTGACGTCGGAATCCACTTATTTTTTTGCTGGATCCCAGTGTTAGCTACTTGGATGACAGGCAGTTGTTTACTGCAATTCCACTCAAAGCCACCTCTATATAAAGGAGATCTCTTATTGATTGCATATTGCTCTAGCGTATTCATTATGGACTTTTCTTGTGGTGCTATTACGCAAGGAACATTATGCTTCATTATTCCAGCCTTCTCACCTGCTATAATCTCTACAGTTGGACCAAGATATTCCATATGATCAAGTGCAATGGAGGTAATGATTGTTAAGATCGGATTATCTATAACATTTGTTGCGTCAAGTCTTCCACCCACCCCTACTTCGACTAAAGTCACATCGGCTTTATGACGAGAGAAAGCTAAGAATGCTGCAATTGTTGCAGCTTCAAACAAAGTGATAGGCTGATCTGCGATTGCAGTGCGGCATTCTTCTAATAAACTATATAATTCATTATCGTCGATATGACTCCCTGCAACGACTATTCTCTCATTAAAATTAACTAAATGTGGAGAAGTGTATGCATGGACCTTATATCCCGCTGACTGTATTATGCACCTCATAAAAGATAGTGTTGAACCTTTTCCACTAGTTCCAGCTATGTGAATTGCCGGAGGCATCTTTTTTTCGGGACTGCCTAACTGACTTAGAAAGCTTTTCATGCGCTCAAGAGAAAAGTCTTTTGGTCTTCTACCAAGTGGCTTAGGCCAGTGAGGCATGTATATCATAGATTGTTATTACATTTTAATTCATCTATAACACTCGCTACACCATATGTATCAATTTTTTCACTGAATTGGGAACGTTGACTAATAGCAATACTTATTCCATTCATTACAACATCATTTATTAAGAAAGAACTGTTACTTTTAGCAACTTTAAAGTCAATATTTGTAAATTCTTCGTCGCCGTAGGAAAATCTTGTACTAACCAAGCAAATTCCATCATCGCCTGCTTTTGAGCCCATTATGGTCATTTCGCTGTTATTCATGTACTGATACAAAATTTTGACGCACAAACGCGTAAGATACATCTCATATTCTTTCAAGAAACTTTCTCTTTCTTCTTGGGTAGTCAAAGTCCAATGTTTTCCCATTACAAATCGGGATATTTCTTTGAGATTAACATTGTTTCGAATGATCTCCTGAAGCTTTATATATATACATTCCCGATTTCTTTTCTTCTCCTTTATACATATGCTATCCACTTGTTGCTTCATAGCATGCACAAAAATTTTGTGATCTGCACAACTGGTGTAAGCACCTGAAGAAATTATAACAAAAACAATAATGATTAAAGCTTTAGTAATGTTCATAAGGTACACTTATTGATCACAGCACTCAAAATACAAAGTTTAATAAAGATAGTTAGTTTTACTGTTGACTGCAATATACATATAGACACAACTCATGTAAACTAGCTATAATTATAAGGGTCTGTTCTATACGTTATGAGTTAAGTTAAATTTCCCGAGCGATAATTTCTAGTCAAGGGAATTGCCTCTATTAATTTCATTGAAATTAATACGTGATGCCCACTTTAACTTTAGGTCTCAGGAATCTACTAAGACTGACGGTAGATACGGATCCTATTCCAGTTGATTTAGATTCATGCTCTACCGACACAAAGAACAAGGTACTTTTTTCTGTTCACCTGATGAGATATTTCAGGTTGTAATTGATGTTGAAAAGTATCCTGATTTTGTTCCTTGGTGCAAAGCTGCTTATATAAAAGAAAAAATCGATGGCCAAATGGTTGTGGATCTTCTAGCAGCTTTTCATGGTATTAAAGGAAAGTATACATCAGGAGTAACCTTTCTTTCTCCAAGCAGAACAAATGAAGGTTGGATAAAAGCTGTATCATCAAATGGAATATTCAAACATTTATACAATGAATGGAAATTCATTCCTATAGGTAAAAATAAGACCATGGTGAAGTTTGACATAGAATTTGAGTTTAAATCTAGCTCGCTTTCAACTCTATTAAACTCAGTGTACAAATATACACAAAGTAAAATAATTGCTGCATTCAAAGAAAGAGTTGAGAGCCTTGCTAAGTAAAAGTTATCTTGACATTATTAATATAGATACGTAATTTTCTTAGTAACTTTAATGTTTATATTGTAATGATTTTCAGACTATTGTTTTTACTAATTTTTATAAGTGTTAATTCTTATGCAGTTATTAAACAAGACTTATCTAACAGCCAGTACACTCGAAAAACTGGTGAAACAACAGCAGAAGAACTATTATCACCATTGCCCGATGACAAATCACTAGGAGATCCAAAAGCGCCAATTTTAATGATAGAATATGCTTCGCTCACTTGTTATCACTGTTCCCTTTTTCATAAGGAGGTTTTTCCTGCAATTAAAAAGAAATATATAGATACGGGCAAAATGTTATATATATTTCGTCATTTTCCTCTGGATTATAGGGGATTAAAAGCCGCAATGCTAAGCTATTGCTATGAAAAAGAAGAAGACTATTTTAATTTTAACAAAGCTGTTTTTAATTCAATAGACTCGTGGAACTATTCTGATTTAAGTGATTTAACTGTACTACAAAGGATTGCTGCACTAAGTAACTTAAAGCAAGACCTGTTTAACCAATGCATCGATGAAAAGAAAAGCAAGGAAGTGTTTGACAAAATTATAAACGATAAATCACTGGCAATAAATAAGCTTGGTATCATGGCTACTCCAATATTTTTTATCAAGCTTAGCAACGATAAATCATGTACAGAACATAATAAAATTAAACACGAGGGATATAAAGCATTAGAATACTTCACTAATGTAATAGATAAGCTATATGAAAAAGCTATAGTGAAATGATACCACTGTAGCTTATCATAAAAAAACCCCTATGTTGAACTATCGTTTTTTACTACTGCTTGTTGTTTCTTACGCTCAAATTCTCTTTTTTTACTGTGCCAAGCATAATAATACATAGCAATTTTGTTTTCTATTAATATTATTGTTCCATCATAAAACTGAACCATATCCATAACTTTTTTCTGGGCTTCATCAAAACGTTCCCTATATTTCTCACGATAAGCTGGGTTATGTAACAATGTAACCCCTTCATCTTTGTTAGATTTTTTGCTTAACGTTTCAACTTCACCAGCAATATTATAAGACATATAACCCCCTCTAATTGATTATGAAAATTATATTTTAACTAAAGAGAA
>NZ_JAHDJT010000103.1 GCF_023661085.1 Wolbachia pipientis | reverse complement strand
TAAATTATTATAGCGCCAATTTAAAGTATTATAGAGTCAAAACTCGCCACTCGGGCTTTCTTTACCTTTTTTTGCTTGGTAGATTTCTTAAATATTTATTATTAAAGTAGTATCCTAGGTCCCAGTGTCAAGCACTGGGATGACAAGGAAGGGAGCTACTTGGGTGACAAGAAAAGGAGGCGCTGGAATGACAGAAGAAGGGGTGCTGGAATGACACCATTGTTGACTGGTAAAACGGTACCTTAATTTTTCCTATTGCCATTGGCATTAGGAAGAAAGTTGTAGACACAAAATCAGTCGACTACTTTTTTTTGATTGTATCTATTGCTCGACCGATCTCATCTTGTAAATCGTCACAGTCATTTTTTTCATCATGATTTAGCCCTTCAATTCTGCTTTCTAACTCTAGCTTAATTATAGTGTTGATTTTATCTATGTTATCGAGAAAGCTTTTACATTCTTCATCACTATATTCCTCACCAGATGCCTTTCTTTCGATAAACAGGTCTTTAAACCCTGCTAGATCAGAATTCTGATCGGTATTCAGTACAACATTTCTCTCTATGAAGCTAAGATCCGATAATAATAAACTAACCTCGAGTAGATCTTCACTTTTAATGTTTGCAAGATTATCAAGGTTATCTAAAATGTTAAACATCTTGAGCTCCTCCTGGGCAATTTCTTGATCTTCCTTGTCGAATTCGGACAACAATTCTCTATCATCCACGAATTTCTCACTAAGAGCTTTATTGAGCTTTGAAAGATTAATATCATCTTGCTTAGTGTTATCCAGCAACAAGTCTACTCTTGCCCTACGCGCATTTAAAATGTCATCGTAGTCACTTAGCTTTATGTTACCGTCTTTGTCCTGGTGCAGTTTATAATAATCAAGACCTTTGAAGTTTTTTTTACTGATCTTCATTGCTACCCTCTTCCTTTTCACCCGGTACACTTCTTTTTACTGATTCTTTTGATGAATCTCCCAAAAACTCATCTGATTTCTTCGAATTTGGCTCACTAGGCCCTAGTGATTTATCCGGACCCGGCGCACTTGATTGACTACTATCACCTTCATCCTTGTATCTCTCTGGCTTTCTTTTGTGCCCTATGGTGTAATCATGAAGTTTGTCCAAGAATTCTCGCCTATGCGATTTTGCTCTATAGAGTAAGTTATGGCTATAGCTATGCTTTCCTATAGAATCAACGCCATGCTCCCAGGTAAATTTCATAGCATCTTCTATTGTATAACCCAAGTGTGATCCCACGTATCCTTTGTAATAATCTAAATACTTACCAATTCTTCTGTGTGTAATATCTTCCTTGTCAACTCCAAACGCCTTGTAAATTTTTTCCTCAAGTTTATCAACGTCATTTTCAGGCGATGTTGCAAATTTTGTTGCTTCGATAGTACCACCTACAAGCTTACATGGCGCATCAATAGCGTATTTCAACACACCTCCAACTCGTGGTATCCTGCCCAGTAGATTAGCCGTGCCTCCGGCTAATCTATCTGGTAAATGAGTAGCCCAACTGCCTAAAGACTCTAGTTTTCCGCCAACAAAGTTTTGCCACTGATGCTTGGTGAGTCCTTCCATTGTGTGAACTAAAGGCGATGCTTTATACATACTAGATATATTATAAACGCTGAATCCACCACCAGCGATACTTGAGCCCATTTGTTGTACGAACTCACGTAAGGAGAACATTAAGAATGAAAGCAAGAATAATACAAAGATTTCCCCCACATTAATTAAATAGCCTCTCTGTATGTCTTGCACCCTTTGATAGTCGCTATTTTCTTGATATTTATCATTTACTATATAAAAATTCTGTAGTTGGCAGCTTGCACCTTGTGTAATTACATCTTGCACTAAAACCCTTATTTCACTTATTATTTCCCTGTAACTGCTGCACTTGTTTATATCTTGACAATAGCGCCTTACTATTTCACTAATGCCGCTGCCACCTATCTTCCTGTCTATACTGTTGATCAACGACGAGATATCAGCCTTTTCTGATGCATGTAATAGACTATTTGTTAGACGCGCTAGATCTTTTTCATTTTTACTACAATCAGCATTAACTACTATATCGCTTTCTGCTATATAATGATCTGCTGGATTATCTTTAGTACCAGGAATTGGGTTAAAGAAAGGATAATCTATATAACGAAAACCTCTTATATATTCACCTTTTTCATCCTTAGGGTAATCCGGTGGAAGGGGAATATACCCAGCACCACCAGTAAATTTTATTGTACTACCTTCTCTACTTAATTTTTCTATGCCCTCTATATCTTTATCTACGTTCAGCGGACAATGTTTCCCGATAGTGTAAGGTACAAAAATCTGCCCTGGAGTCCAACCAAAGTACTGCCTATTAAAGATAGGAAAACCGCCAAATACCCATTTTGGAGCACAGATTCTTATCTCAAACCATTTATTGTAACATACAGTGAAACCTAGCTGCCTATAGAAGGTATTCATTATAATTGCAGCCAGCAATGACAGCAGGGCAAATATCATAATCGATTGTAAACAAAAACTAATACAGAATTTTATCCAACCTTCAAATAGACTTTTCAGCGGTGAAAATAAGATAGAAATTAGAAACAGTGGCATTATGGCTATAAGGAAAGCTATACCCACGAAGCCGGAAAGGAATATTATGTAAGCATACACACACAGCAGGAAATATAAAACGATCCCTATCAAAATTGCTGGTATCATAAGTAGGCTTGTCCACATTTTGTAATGAAAAAACGCTGCAAACTTTTTCCAAACAGAGTAAGCAAAAAACTTATTGAACATGTCCTCCATAAAACTGAACAATTTAACACGGGCTTCTCCACCGGCTTCGGCAGGGTCCCAATTGGCATCTGTATTCATATTAGGAGCAAAGCTAGTAATTACATTTATCATATATTCAAGTCCTTCAACAAACAAAGTAAGGAAATGATCGTAGAAAAACTTAAAACTTCCAGGAGATATAAGCACTATTACTAGAGTGATTTTCATCATCCTAATGAGCATATCATGCTTAGTTTCTCGTATCATACCAAAAAGGTAAAGAAGCGATGAAATCACTATAAATAAAACGAGCAAGGAAAGAACAAAATTATGAAAACTTGTACTCTTTTCAGCTATATTCTGAAACATAGCCTGTGCTGCTGCAGGGTCATTACTGTCAAAATACTTTTTGCAATTTTTATTGATCAATAATACACACTTTAGGTAGTGATAAACGTAATCAAAAAATCCAAAACTACTTGGTTTCTGCACTCCGCTCAAAAATTCAAAAGAGTAGCCGCCTACATTGTCTAAGTAATATCTGTCTAATATTTTTACATATATTTTCCATCCTTTTTCTAATTTTAGCATATCACAATTTCTGCCCTTTAATTTAGTTCTATCTCCTTTCTTTAAAGTAAAAAGTCCGCTTCCATCTTCTGCTACGGAATTGTAACCCAAATGTATAGTGGGAGATTCGGGATTGCGCATAGATTTCAGACTTTCGTTAGGGTTGTTATCACCCGGCCTTTTAAACAGAAAGTAAGCACCATGACCGTTGGTAAACCAACATGGAGCACCACGTGATACTATGCTTTTGCCATTATCCTCGTTAATGCACTTACAATTTACAGTGCAACTTGTACTAGAACTACTTGAAAATTTTTGCATACTAGATTTATAATCATTGCAAACCAAGTGAAAGTCATGCAAGCTATTATCGCCTTGTTTGCCTTCGAATTTGGTTGCATATTTCAGCTGCTCCAAGCTTTGCAAGCTGTAACTGCCTTTAGATTCTTTCTTATTACTATTACCCCAAGATGTCCATGCACCATTAACTCGTACTATCAAGTCATCTCCATTGGTTTCGAGTCCGGTATCCTTCCACTTCACCACTTGATTAGAGTGAAAACCATAATTGATTTCGCCGGTCTCAGGATCAATAGGTTCTCCACTTTCACCTTCTGGAAAAAACGCATCATGACCAATTGGAAAATGAGCACCAACTGTAATAGGTTTAGGACCAAAATAGTCAGCAGATATGCATCTTGGAAAAGGCATATCGTTGTTTTTGTCACAACCTGTTATCAGCACACAAGCTGCAAGAAGTAGTAACCTAAACCAAAATGTGCCTAAGCGTAACTGCATATCTAAATTTTTTCCAAATATAGAAATAAAACTTTACTTAAAATATCTTTTTAATTAGTTACTCCATGATATCACTCATTTTTCCTTTCTTCTTTCTTGTCCTTGTTTTCAGCTCCAGGCACTTCCTTCTCTTTTAGTTGCTCTTTCGTTTCGGGCAATTCCACCTTTCGCTTTCTTTCTTCCTTGTCTTTAGCTTTAGAATCTCCTGTTTTATCAGGACTTTTTCCAAAACCTTCTTCCTTGTCTGCTTGCTTCAGCATCTCAGACAACTTATATTCAATTTGTGTTCGATCTTTACCCGTTTTCTGTTTTATGTCCTTTATCGTACTTTGAGTTGCATCATCAAGTCCAACAGTTGACAGCATAGCTTGTGATGCGCTGTTAGCAACTTGACCAACACTGCCAGCAATCCCAAAACCAGCACTAAATATTGCTTGTGCCATAGTTTCTGACGCAGAAACAAAAACTTCCATTGCTTTGGCAATAATGAAGTATATAATTGCCTGGATTAGGTCTATCGGTAATGCTGCAAAGTGCCCGCCAGTTTTCGTTCCATCACTTAGTGCAACATCAACACTAGTGCCAGGACTATATCCAAGAGGCAGTATGGATTTCATAAGACAGAGATCATAGGACAAGAAATTTATGCTAATTAAACATTGATAGCATGCAGAGAAATTTGTGAGGTTATACAAAACTGAATACATCAATTGATTTAAAATGGATAAAGATGAAAATAAAATCATTGGCTGTATTGCAACATGAGCAAGTGTTTTTATCCAGCTGTCAAACAGGGACTTAGTCTGTTGAAATAAGATAAACACGATAAATAAAGGTGTTAATGACAGTAAAAACGCTACTAGGACAGTAGATATCACATATCTAAATATAGCGCTAATAATGCATTTTAAGAACATAAAACTAGCATGGAGTATTATCAAAAAAGCGATAAAACCAAAAGGACCAGCGAATATCAATGATAAAAACTTCATCCATGTTTCTCCTGTGAATAATATTCCTGCTGTTAAATCTAAGAACGCAAATCTTT
>NZ_JAHDJT010000102.1 GCF_023661085.1 Wolbachia pipientis | reverse complement strand
GAGCTAAATAGATTCAACTGGTCAGAAAAGGAGTTCATAGCATATGAACAAGAGATAAAGTGTATTCGTGATGAGAAAGCTGTCCTCGCTCAAAAACTTGATGATGCTAGAGACGAAGGCAGACAAGAAGGCATCTAAATCGGCGAAGAAAGAGACAGACAGGAAGGCATCCAAATCGGCCATGAAAAAGGTAGAAAAGAAAGAAAAATTGAAGTTGCTAAAAACCTACTTAAAGCAGGAGTTTCTATTGATATCATAGCTCAAACTACTGGTCTTCTTAAAGCTGAAATTGCACAACTTAAAGGAGAAGTTACGAGTTAATTTCAAATCGCTTAGCCGAGCAGATACTGATATTTTGTAGTACATATAAATAATTAGCCACTGACCGGGGCTTTTTTTTCTTACTTAGTAAATTTCTTAATGTTTATAGCTAGTTGCAATTTATGAACAAACATTTGTTTTTACAACAATTCCATTAGCTTTACACCTTGCACAGCATAATCCAGGTACCTGTTTCACCAACTGTTCCTTACGCACTTCTTGGCATACAAAAAAACACCACCTTCCGCATAAGCAATCAGTATGTCTCTTACAGATTCACTCAAACTTAATTAAGTAGGAGTATTATTGATGCGAAAAGGGTTTTACTAGAAGTTTAAGCGGTATGGTGCATGAGGAAGACATAAACCAATTAGTAGAAAGTGGATTTGATATTAACTCAAAAGATGCAAATGGAATCACTCTTTTGCATAAATTTACAAAAGAAGGCGATGCAGCTAGAGTAAGATCATTGCTAGAGCATGCGGCGGATTTTAATGTTGTAGACAGCGAAAATAGAAATCCACTGCATTATGCTGTTATGCATGGACACAAAAAGATCGCTAAACTTCTTGTCAACCAGCTGACAATTAATTCCAAAGATAAAAATGGATTTACTCCGCTGCACCTTGCTGCGCTACAAGATGATACTGAATTAATAGGTTTTTTGATCGCGAAAGGCACAAAAATTAATGAAAGAGATGCTAAAGAAGGCTACACTCCTCTTCACATAGCTTCACTATACTGTTCCAAAAAAAGCGTCCAAACTTTAGTTGATAGTGGAGCCAATCTTGAATGCAAAGATAATAATTTACACACTCCTTTATTTCTGGCCATTTATCAATGCACCGCACATTATGAGAGTAGAGTAGAAATTATAGAATATCTGATAAAGAAAGAGGCGAACATAGAAGCAAAAGACGCGGAGAATAATACTACGCTCTTCCTAGCAGCATATAACAATAAAATGCAAATAGTGAAGCTTATTGTAAAAAAACAGCAAGCAAAAGCTAACTTTAAAGAATTTATCTGCACAAAAAACAACCATGGTTTTGATGCATTGGATTGCGCTGTTGAGCATAACAATAGGAAAATGGTAACATTTCTTGTTTCAAAGGGGATAGACGCAAATGACCAAGATTTCAATGGTAATGCCCGGTTACATAAAGCCAGCTATAATGGTAACACTAAAGCAGTTAGGCTCTTATTGGAGCTTAAAGTAAATGTGAATGCTGTCACTAAATGTAATAGAACTCCTCTGCTGCTAGCAGTTAAAAAAGGTCATACAAAGATTGTGAAAATGTTACTGGAAGCTAAAGCCAATATGAATATCTGTGAGCAACAGGGTTATACACCTCTGCATCTTGCTGTCCAAAGGGATTATTTTGATATAGCCCAGCTGTTAATAGAGAAAGGAGGAAACCTTAGCATTAAGTGCAAAGACGGTTACACTGCAATAGACATGTTTATCAACAAAGCTAATGGCAGAGCAGACATCAACGAAAACTACAAGAAATTTTGTAGATTTTTAATACTTTACCTGAAAGAGTTACACAGTAAATACAAAGCTTCTTGCATATTTTCAACCCTGGCTTTAAGCTTAACAATTCTAGGATTACCATTTATTTTTAAGCCTATAATCAAATATAGAGAAAGAAATAGAATTTATAAAAAAACTAAGGCCATGCTGGAAAACTTACTTTATATTTAAGTGTAGCTTTGCCATCAATCCTGATTTTTAAGTTGTGCTAGCGCGCTGCGGCCACTTAGGGAGTCAAGGTTTTTAACCTGGCTGGCTAATATAAAAGAGTTGTTTTTCAGGTGCCTATCCATGAGTTTTGCAAGTCTCTTTGGATTACTCAAATAACTCCACTCTGCTTGTAAAACTTTTATGTCACTTTGCGCTAAACTAATTTCTCGTTTTATTTTTTTTAGTTCTTCATTTAATGACTGAACATGTAGTTTTACTTTAAATAGTCCTGTAATACTAAAAAAAAACATAACTATTGAGATAATACAGAAAGTTCTCATGATAACCTCTGTATAGCTCTTAGTTTTGCTGAGCGCGCACGTGGATTCGCATTTATTTCTTCTGCACTCGCTTTGATCACTTTTTTATTCAGAAGAGAGAAGGCCTTACAATCGTTAGATCTTTGCTCACATAGATTTTTAAAAAAAGTTTTGACTATACGATCTTCCAAAGAATGAAAGGTGATGACAATTAGTTTGCCATTCTTATTTAAAATTTCAGATGCAGCTTTAATGCCCTTTTCAAGTTCTCCAAGCTCATCGTTTACCCATATTCTAATTGCCTGAAATGTCCTAGTTGCAGGATCAATTTTGCTTTTTCCACGAAATATCACGGAACGTACAATATCCGCGAGTTCAAATGTGGTTTTGATAGGTCTTTTCTTCCGCGTGTTTACTATCGCCCTCGCGATTTTGCGGGAATAATGTTCTCCTCCGTAGTTGTATATAGTATTGGCAATTTCTTCTTCGCGCAGAGCGTTAACAAACGTTGAAGCGTTGATTTGGGAAGAGCCATCCATACGCATATCGAGCGGACCATCATGTAAAAATGAGAATCCTCTATTTCCTTCATCAAGCTGCATAGACGATACTCCAACATCAAATATAACTCCGTCCACGCCTTCAGTAATTCTGTCTGGTGTCATTCCATCGCATTTTTTTTTTCGAATTCCAGTGTCAGCTATTTGGATTCTGTTCAGTATGCTTTTAATATTACTAAACTTCTCAATAAATAACTTTACTCTATTAGGATATCTAACGCTCAAATCATCATAAAATTTAACAACCGTTTCATCTCTATCAATTGCACACACTTTGCAGTCAGCTGATTCCAATATTGCTTTGCTATATCCTCCAGCTCCAAACGTAGCATCCACATACACACCACCATTTTGTGGTGAAAGTTGCAATAGCATCTCTTTTAACAAAACTGGAATATGTGTCATAGTGTTCTATCAAAAGGCTTTGTGTATACAGATAAAAATAGTTTCCTCACTAAAACATGGTGAAATATATGATATAAAAATACTCGATATAGTCAATGATATAAAAATATTAAGATTTAATGAGATATCATTATTAATATAATATTCACATAATGCTCACATTTTCTTATCATATTTGAAAAAACAAGTAATATCACTATTATGTCAAGTAAACTGCAGAAGATTTTATGCAACAAATAACAAAAGTAATATTTTCAAGTTTAATTTGTAACACCTTATTGTGGTATGACCATATGCTTTTTGGTCACCTAATCAGTATAATCGGCGGTGTGTTTTTTCCATCAGATGATCAATTGGTTAGCATACTGAAGGCTTTTGGAGTGTTTGCAGTGGGTTTCCTGATGAGACCAATCGGTGCTGCCATATTTGGCCATATTGGTGATAAATATGGAAGAAGGATTGCTCTACTGCTCTCCATTGTATTAATGACTCTGTCAACTGTACTCATTGCCTTTGTTCCGGGGTATCAAAACATTGGAATACTCGCATCAATACTGGTGATATGTTTAAGGTTATTGCAAGGTATATCTCTTGGAGGAGAAGCAGGAAATGCCCCATTTTTAATAGAGCATGCTCCTAAGGACAAGAAAGGATTCTTTGGCAGCATCGAGGTACTCAGTGCAATTCTTGGTTCAATATTAAGTCTTATAGCAGTGCTCATATGCAAAAAAGTATCCGATTTTGAATCTTGGGGATGGAGATTACCTTTTGTTTTCAGTTTAATGATGGAGTTAATCAGTATATATACAAGATATATACTTGATGAGAGCCCAGAGTACAAAAAGCAGAAAAATCCACCTAAATTACCATTAAAAGAGTTGTTAAACAACTATAAAAAACCTTTTCTGATATCGGTAGGGGTCGACATAGTCGAAAATTCATCTCTTTATATATATTTAGTATTTTTCAATGTGCTTACATCAAAAGTAAATACTCATTTTAACCACATGGTGGAAATACTGAGTCAAATTGCGCTCGGAGGATTGACTATATTGTTTGCAATACTTTCTGACAAGATAGGAAGAGAAAAAGTCATGAAATTTGCATTTATGACTTTCATAGTAGTAAGTTATCCAGTTTTTTTTATGATACTAAGTGGTGATAACTTGCTAACCATAGCGGCACACGTTCTTTTTATAATCCCAATAGCTGCATCACTTGGTCCTGTTAGTGCACTTATGTGCGAATTATTTCCAACAAAGGTGCGGTATAGTGGATTTAGTTTATCAAGAAATATAGCTGCTGGATTTTTTGGCGGCCTTGCACCATTTATATGCACAACAATCATTAAGATTACAGGACAAGAAACTTCAGCAAGCTTTTACATGATTTTCTGTGCGTTAATTGGACTAGTTGCCATATTGCAGATTAAGGATTAGATGCTTTTTACCAGGAAAGGGGCTACTTTCATGACACCGCCATAAAGAAACCAATGTTAGCTACTTGGATAACACCCTAACAATCTTTGCCTTTTTTCTGCTTAGTTTAGGTTATACAAAAAGTTGTGATTTGGTATTAGAATTTTGGTTGACTCGTCATACACATACACCATTGCTATATGCAACGGTGTATGTGTACTACAATTGCTAGAACTTTCACCTAAAGGTGGTAACCATAACTAGCACACTTTAGTGCACTAACTTCTTCCAAAACGCTAAATGGCTCAACCTGTTTCCCTCTTTTCTCTTCAACAAAACTTTTAGCTCTACCAACGATTCTTTCTATACGTGGTTGCTCTTTTAGTGTTTCATAGTGTCTTAAGGAAGACTCACAATTTTTATCATCCATGTATACCATTATTGTACCAAAATTTAATGCGTTGTTTTCAGGTTCATGAGCTTTTTTAGAGAATA
>NZ_JAHDJT010000101.1 GCF_023661085.1 Wolbachia pipientis | reverse complement strand
CCCGAGTGGCGAGTTTTGACTCTATAATACTGTAAATTGGCGCTATAATAATTTACTGACGCTTAGTTCAAGCGCGATTTGGCTGAATGTAGAAAAAATGAAAAAGACATGCAGCCGCTATAATTTGATACAATCCGCCAAAAAATACCCTGAGTTTTTTACTGAATTTTGTCATTGAGCCTGCAGATCAAAAACAAGTTTTGAGTCAGAAATACCCTTGTTGCTATGGTAACGAAGTTGAAAGAATTTGTCAAGCAAATTTTTGTAGCTCTCAAGGTCTCAAAAACCAGCGTTACGCGCTGAAATGACAACAAGAGGGAAAAATCTACTGCAGTTAATGATAATTTAATCAATTCTGATTAAAAATGGAGAGATCAGTTAATGATAAAACAAAGGTGGCGGCGTGCTGCTTTTTACGGTGTGGGGCTGGGGTGTTAACCAGCTCTAATGCTAGGATTGACAAACACCTGTATTCTATGTCAAATTTATAAGATTATAAAATTTGGGGATATTATGTTTAAAAGGTGCATGCCTTCTAAGTTACTAAATACTTGTTTAATATTGTTTATGACTGTATTGCTCACCGGCTGTTTTGCAACAATGTTTTCCGGTTCTACACAAACAATCCGGATTAAGGTAGTAGATGATGAAGGTGACTTAATAGAAAAAATTAAATGCGTTGTACATGACCCATCTGGAATGAGCCATTCCATTACGTCTAACCCTGGAGCAGTAGTTATTCAACGAGGTTCGGGACCATTATCTGTTGATTGTAAAAAAGCAGGTTATGAACAGTTACATGTAATGGTAGGTGAAAGTTTTAATAAGGTTGCTTTATTAAATTTGCTATGGTGGCCTGGTTTCATCATTGACACGGTTACTGGAGCTTATAAACAATACCCATCACACTACGTTGTAACTATGGAAAAATCTGATTCATAGCAGAAAAATGCTCAAACACGGTGGCCCAAAGAAATTAAAGTCTATAGTGGAAAGTTATGCATTAAAATGCATGAAAAGTAAGCTGAGCAAAAATGAGATACGTCTTATTTTGAACTGGAGAAGCATAGTTGGAGAGGAAATAGCAGAGTGTACGAAGCCAAAAAAGATCTTATATGCACAAAATATAAATTCCGGTGTTTTGCATCTGGTGGTAACAAATGGCAGCAAAGCGCTGGAAATTCAGCATATGGTCTCTCTTGTAATGGAAAAAATCACAATATTTTTTGGCTACAAAGCAGTATATGGTATAAAAATTAAGCAGGAGAGTATTGACTATTTCGCTGTATAAGGTAATCTAAGTACATAAGATAAGTTGTGGTATATTAAAGTGAGTAGAGTTTGCGAACTAACAAACAGGAAAAAGTCTTTTGGTAATAAGGTATCACATTCAAACCGTAAAACAAAGCGCACCTTTCGCTTGAATTTGTGCAATGTTACGTTGATGAGCAACATATTGAACAAAAAATTTAAATTTCGCGTAGCATCGAGAACTTTGAGAACTATAGATTACAAGGGTGATCTTGACGCTTTTTTGCTCAACACAAGAACAGTTAAGCTAAGCGAGAAAGCACAAAAAATAAAAAGAAAGTTGAAAAAAGTTCTAGCAAAACAAGAGGTAGAACTAGCCGTTTCAGATGCATAGTAAGCCTACATGGCTCAGAGCAAAAGCTCCAACTGGTGAAATATTCAATGAGACTTTAAACACTGTCAAGTTGCATAATCTGCATACGGTGTGCGAGGAGGCTGCATGTCCGAATATTGGCGAGTGTTGGAATAAGCGTCATGCTACTGTGATGATTCTTGGTTCCGTTTGCACTCGCGCTTGTGCATTTTGCAATGTTGCAACTGGTATTCCTGATAAATTAGATCCTCACGAACCGGAAAACTTAGCAAGGGCAATAAAAAAGTTAAACTTAAAGCACGTCGTTATTACCTCTGTTGACCGTGATGATTTACCAGATGGAGGAGCAAACCAGTTTATAAGGTGTATAGAAGAAATTAGAAAGATAATTCCAGAAACAACAATAGAGATTCTAACTCCCGATTTTTTAAATAAGAAAGGAGCATTTGAAGCGGTTGCTGTTGCCTCACCTGATGTCTATAACCACAATATTGAAACAGTGCCAAGACTATATGCAAAGATAAGGCCAAGAGCTCGCTATTTTCATTCACTATATTTGCTGAAGATGGTGAAACAAATTAATCCTAAGCTTTTTACCAAGTCAGGGCTTATGGTTGGTCTTGGGGAAACAAAAGAAGAAGTACTTCAAGTGATGGGCGATTTACGCAGTGCCGAGGTTGACTTTATAACGATTGGTCAATACCTGCAGCCAACTCCAAAACACGCAAAAATCGATAGATATGTTACGCCAGAGGAGTTTGAGCATTACAAATACGTTGCTTACTCCAAAGGGTTCTTAGTGGTTGCATCAAGTCCACTGACTAGGTCATCATATCACGCTGAGGAAGACTTTAACAGGCTCAAAGCTTGTCGTTGACTTCTGCATAACTTCTCCTTTAGTTACGCAAGAAGTCTATCTCCACTTCTTCGAGTTAAGGTTGATTAGCTTTTTTTTAAGTATTATGCGTTAAATTCCTTGTCTTTAAAGCTTATTACATAGGAAATATGCAGAAGTATACTTTTGCCATCGTCTGTACTGACGATACAGTAGGTGACAGTCCCGATCATAAAAAGATAAAGCTTGTTGGGAACGTAAGTGGTGAAGAAAAAACAATAACATTCTGCGGTCCTTGCATTGGGGCATATGGCATTTTTGAACGAAATAGAAAAAACTTTTTTCAACTATGGGTTGAGAGTGCAAAATATAAATTTCGTGAAGGTGGCTTCTGTGATAGCTGGACAAATGGAAAGCTCGACTACAAGCAAAATATTCAACTCAAGCATGTTAAGTTAAAGGTAATACTCGATGAAGATTGTGAATATAAGATTGCTGTATCTGTTGAGGACGATCAATGGATCACCTTACCTAAATCATCATTATCTGGTGAAAATCTTAATTTAAAGAGATATTATGGCCAAAAGCTTAGCTTATCGAGAGGAGAAAAATTCAAACAACATGGAGATGCGGACTATTATATACCAAAAGTTATGTGTGGTCAAACAGAGGTTTGTGATTTAGTACCTTATAGCTTTCCAAGCTGTGAGTTACGCAAAGCTCGATTTGAGGGTCCTTCAAATTTTATTTTGAGGGCAGAAGGTGATAGAATAGTTGTTGAAAAAAATGATGAAGGTGAACTTTCAATCTACCTTGCTAAGGAAAATGGAGATCGTTATCATAATATTTATACCAATACAAAAAATGTTATAGACTATTTAAACTCAGTTTTAAAAGCAGTATTGCTCGAAAATTCTAATATAAGGGAAGTTCTGCCTGAGCTTAATATCGATGATGATGTAGATATAGATAAAAGGCAGTTAAAATGTTTAGTACATAACATAGTCCCAAAGGAAGTCGCTCAGGAACTAGTTACTAACAAAAAAGACGAACTAGGAAAAGCAGTTCTGGATGTAAAGAATGGAGATGAAGAAATCTTAGTAAATAGTCCTATTTTACAGGAAAGAATAGTAGAAAAATTGAGAGAAAATCCAGGAAATGCAAAGGGGCCAAAAGGTGAAGATGGTGCTACAGGCTCTCAAGGAGAAAGAGGTCTACAAGGCCCTCAGGGTGAAAAGGTCCTCAAGGAGAAAGAGGTCTACAAGGTCCTCAGGGACCAAAAGGCGAAGATGGTGCTCCGGGCTCTCGGGGGCCAAAAGGTGAAGATGGTGCTACAGGTCTCAAGGGTGACAAAGGCGATAAAGGTGAGCCAGATGAGGCTGGAGAAAGTCCATCAGCCGCTGCTGTAGCTGCTCAGCTACTTACTGATAGTAATAATAAAAATACGTTAGTAACTGAAGTTGCAGGTAATCAAGGCTTGCAAGAAGCTATTGCAGGTAATCAAGGTTTACAAGAAGCTATTGCAGGTAATCATGTTCTAAAAGATGCAGTAACAACTGCCTTGAACAATAATAATGATTTTCACAGTATTGTCAAAAGAGCAACAATAGAAGGCTCAATAAATGCTAACAATGCAAAGCAGAAATTTACTTTGCAAAAAGGAGAAAAATTACTGGACGATGTCTATGAAGCAAATGTTGTTTTGAATGGCAAGACCATGGTTACCTTACCAAAAATAGGCTACTACATGCTCAATGATCAATTGGTCGTGCGTAATCATGTTACGAAAGAGAAGGTAGTTATTCCTGAGGATTTCCACTTTTTAAAAGTTGTTAAGCCTTATAATGATGATTATAAACTGACTTTTTGTAATGTGCTTGGTAATGAGTTTTTTGAATACAAAAAATACGACCCGCAGTATTCAAATGTTTCCGATGAATATAAGTTCATAAGTTTAAACTATGCGAAAAAAGAACACAACCCTAATCTCAGCGAGTTATTTGGCCATCGGCCGTCGTTTTTCATTACAGAAGGACCTGCTGAACCAGGCTTTCCAGGTCATTATCAAGCTGATGTGTTCGAATTAACAAATAACAAAAAAGGTAGGAAAATAGCTGCATTAATTGATAAATTTTGCTATTTTAATGAAAATGATCAGTTTAAGTGTTGCAATTACCACAAAGGAATAGAGTGCCGCATTTATGATACTTCTGAAATCAATCAAGAATATAGGGTAACAGATGCAAATAGCAAGTTCTCTCTTCCAGGTCATGATGATGTAGTTCTTCATACCATTCCAGAGTTAATTTAACCATTCTCGTATAGCTGACCAAGGAAAGCACGTTATACCGCTGCAGTATCCCAGCCGCTAACGCGTAGCGAAATAACGGTTGTCGGTGTCACTTGAGTTATAAATACTTAAGAAATTTACCAAGCGAAAAAAGGCGAAAGAAGCCCTGATCGGTGGCTAGTTATTTATATATACTGCAAAATATCAGTGTCTGCTCGGCTAAGCGATTTGAAATTAACTCGTGACTTCTTCTTTGAGCTGTGTAATTTCAGCTTTAGGAAGACCAGTAGATTCAGTTATTAAGTCGGCAGATACACCAGCTTTAAGTAGGTTTTTTGCCACTTCAATTTTTCCCTTTTCTGCCCCAATTTTGATGCCTCTTTCTTCGCTGATTTGGATACCTTCTTGTCTACCTTTTTCAGTAGCATCATCAAGTTTTTGAGCTAGGATGCCTTCTTCTTTCCGTAGATC
>NZ_JAHDJT010000100.1 GCF_023661085.1 Wolbachia pipientis | reverse complement strand
ACCTGTACAGATTGGGAAGTTAAACAAATAGCTTCAGTACTATAATAAGGGTAACGGCAAAGGTTGTCAAGTAGTTTTTTTTGTTGCTATTGGAAACAGTTGTTATATGCCTATTTCAACAGTAGACAGCGTCACTTCTAATTACCTTAACATTTTCTCTTGGTAGTTCTTTAATGAATCGCGAGACATACATTGGCTGCCACTGGTTATTCACTTCCCTTCTGTCTGCGCATGAAATGATCAACTTTTCTTTTGCTCTGGTTATTCCAACATATGCAAGTCTTCTCTCTTCTTCCAAAGCTTTACCACTGCTGTCCTCGAAAGATTTTTGATGTGGAAATAGCCCCTCTTCCCAGCCAGGCAGAAACACACATGGAAATTCAAGTCCTTTGGCCGCATGAAGAGTCATAACATACACGGTGTTGTCATTATTCATATTATCCACTTCCATCACTAGACTTATGTGCTCTAGGAAAGTTGTAGCACTATCGAAATTTTTCAAAGATGAAATGAGTTCTCTAACATTCTCTATGCGTGCTAAACCTGTCACTTCTTCATTTTCAAGCATTTCAATATATCCTGATTGATTTGCTATAGTTTTAACAAGCTCGTTTAGCTGCTTTACACTTACTATTTCTTCCCAAGTCTTGATTTTATTTAAAAAACCATTTAGTGAAAGTTTGGTTTTCTCAGCCACTTGATTATTATCAACCAATGTTTTTGCCGCTTCAAAAAAAGAAATTCTGTTGTCTTGAGCAACCGCATATATCTTTTTCATGGTGGTCGGCCCTATGCTTCTTTTTGGCCGATTTACTATCCTCTCGAAAGCTAAGTCATCATTATTGTTTATAACGAGTCTTAAATATGCAATTATGTCCCTAACTTCTTGACGTTCGTAGAATTTTACACCACTTACAATCTTATAAGGGATTGAGTATTTTATAAAGTACTCTTCTAGAACTCTAGTTTGGAAAGTAGCTCTCACTAGTACTGCAATGTCACTGAATTTGTATTTATTGAGCTTTAATATCTGCTCGCTTATGAACCTCGCTTCGATTTTCCCATCCCATAGTTTTATTAGATTTACTTTCTCTCCTTTAATGTTTGTCGTCCACAATTTTTTTTCTAAGCGGGTTTTATTGTGATTGATAACATGTGATGCAGTTGCAAGTATATGGGATGTTGATCTGTAATTGCATTCCAGTTTGACGGTTTTTGCACCTTTAAAGTCGTCGGAAAATTTTAAAATGTTCTCAACTTCTGCACCACGCCAACTATATATCGATTGATCATCGTCTCCCACACAGCAAATATTTGAGTGCTCTTTTGCAAGGTATTTTAGCCAAAGATATTGTATTGCATTTGTATCTTGATACTCATCTACCATGATATATTTAAATTTGTTTTGGTAGTGGAATAGAGTTTCAGTATTTTGGTTGAAAAGTTGTATATTGTATAGCAGTAAATCACCAAAATCGACAGAGTTAAGGAATTTTAACCTCTCTTGATATTGGTGATAGACTTTTAATGCGGTTACATATACTGGCCTAAATAATTGGGTTTCTTCCACTTCAGATGGCAGTAAACACTTTTCTTTCCATTGCTGAATAATATTCATAATGGTCTTATGTTTTTCTGATAAATTATTCGGGCTTATATCGTTAATAATATTTTTTATCACCTGTAATTGGTCATCTACGCCAATGATTGTAAAATTAGACTTTAAACCTACAATTTCAGCATGCCGACGTAAAATTCTTGCTGCAATTGCATGGAAAGTGCCAAGCCATGGTATATTTGTGCCCGTGAGTTCAAGTACCCTTGATACCATTTCATTTGCTGCTTTATTTGTGAATGTGACTGCTAATATCTCATTGGAATTAGCGTAGCCATTTCGAATTATATGTGCTATTCTTGAGGTAATTGTTCTTGTTTTTCCTGTTCCAGCACCGGCCAATATCAAAACTGGCCCATCTACGTTAGTTACAGCCAATTGTTGTTCCGAATTTAGCAGTGAGAGATAATCACTCATTGTAGCCCTACCAAATATAGTCACATAAGTTAACCCTATTGTTTGTGCTCTGTAAAGTTTTTGTTTTGAATGTGATCTAGGCAGTGACAATCACTGAAGCAATTGGCCGAGATTTACAATTAGATATGTAAGGAAATATCGTGCATATACTAAAACCGGTGGGATTGGTAGGACTCGAACCTACGACCAATTCGTTATGAGCGAACTGCTCTAACCAACTGAGCTACAATCCCCTTCATTAATATTTATAATACACACAAAAACAAACTTGTCTATTAGCTTATTTCGCTATCGACCCAACTTGACAAGTCACTTATTGCACCAATTTTGCGTGCAACTTCCTTGCCGTCTTGAAATATGATCAAAGTAGGTATAGATTGAATTCCATATTTACTCGGCACTTCAGTTCCTTCATCTATATTGAACTTGCAGATCTTAACTTTGCCCTTCTTATCTTTAGCTAACTGTTCAATGCGCGGCATTAGACTTTTACATGGTCTACACCACTCCGCCCAAAAGTCCACTAATACAAACCCCTTGTAATCAGTGACCTCAGACTTAAAATTTTGATCATTTATTGATGTAATATCGTCACTCATAAAATACCTAGCTAAATTTGTACAATATAGCGCACTTACCAGCAACTAATCAACTAAATTCTTACTGTAGAGCCTGAAAGATCGTCTAAAGCATTTTGCATAACTTCCATTACATCTGATGACTAAAGATGTCCACATTTTCCCACCCCATTAAATCTAATTCAACACGAGTAGGAAGAAATTCAAAGCACTTTTGGGCTAATTCTTTTCTGTTTTCACGTTCCAGCATAGAATCCAGCTTTTCCTTTATTTTATGGAGATACAAAACATCAGATGCAGCATAGCTTTTTTGCTTGTCCGTTAAATCATCGCTTCCCCAATCAGAGGATTGCTGCTGCTTATTTAACTTAGTATCAAGCAATTCTAGGCATAATTCCTTTAGGCTATGATTATCTGTATAAGTACGAACCAAACGTGAAGCTATTTTTGTGCAATAACATGGAAGTGCCCAAGTTTCCAAGTAATAGCGTATGATGCTGACATCAAACCGTGCAAAGTGAAATATTTTAGTTATATTTTTATCCCCTAATATTTTTCTTAAATTTGGAGCTGCATAATCACTTTTCAATTGAACTAAGTGAGCGTTGCCGTCGTTAAAAGAGAGCTGTACAAGACACAATCTGTCTCTAACGTGAAATAGCCCCATCGCCTCTGTATCAACAGCTATGGATCTTGCGTTATCTGGTATTAAACTAGCCGGCAAGTCATCTTTATGTACAAATATTCTCATAGGACTTTGTGGAATATTGAAAGACTAATAATAATTGAAAGTGAGTTTTAAGTACACAAATAATAGATAACTCCTAACATTTTAGTATGTATGGGGTTTACAAATCGTTGTATATGCCTATAATTTAAGAAGTGAAAGACTGCGGGAGTAGTTCAGTTGGTAGAACGCAACCTTGCCAAGGTTGAGGTCGAGGGTTCGAACCCCTTCTCCCGCTCTTTTTTCCAAAATCATTCAAAAATTTGCTTGGCAACCTCCACTGTTACTCTTATCATAAAACTGGAGCTATTCATTTAGCTTCAATCTGTGCAGATTAAACGACGAAAGTATCACGGTTGGCGTCTTATGTTTAATTTTTTGCACTATGTGCACCTTATGTCTTTATTAATTTCACCTAGACTCCTAGGTTTTTCCCTATACAAGCTGAAACGCGCTTATAAGTCGTTTAAGACAGTATAGTACGCCAATTTGCAGGATTAGAGAGTGAGCAACTTCTACCACGGGATTTCTTTTGTCTTTTTTTTTGCTTAGTAAATTTCTTAAACATTAAGCTAAGGTCAGTTGCGGGTTAAAAGCAGCTAAATTGCAGCGTTTAAGGCTAAAAAGATGCCAATGTTTTTAAACAGATATTGACCGGGGCTTCTTTTGCTTTTATGCAGGAAAATAGTCAGATCATAGCAAACTGAGTTTTGATGCAAACGTGGCTTTTCAAAATTTTGCAAAAGTCTCCTAATTAGCAGGGTTGACTTATTTTTTTAGTGTTTATAATGAAGGTTAAGTTATCAGATAGCATAGGTGGTGCATAATCTTCTGCAGAAATGTTTAATTCTACTAATTCTTAACATAAATGTCTGTTATGCAGAGAATGTTTTACTACAAGCCCCACATAAAGTTTCTGGAGAAGATATCAACAGAGTACCAGCTAATCATGTCAGTAGTATGTGTTTTGCTCAGACAGAACCGGGAAAATGGCATGTAAAATGGTGCTGGAACTCTTGTATAGACTCTGGAAACAGCAAATCAGGGTTTCAACTATCCTTTCATGGTGATGATTTAATTAAGGAATTGACAAGGCAAGAAAACGTCTTGCTCAGCGATAAAGAAGGACAAAAAAATTACGAATATGGTTGTGTGGTTAGTGACAAAAGGTTAAGTAGCAAAAGATCAAACAATACCTATCATTTTGCTCAAACTTTATACGTACAAAATGCAACTCCAAATAGGATGTCAGTACCACAAATTGCTAAACTCATCAACGGCAAGAATGTAGTTTTCTACACTGGTGCTGGAATATCAGCACTAGTAGTGCCAGATGTATCCGAGCTTAATAAACAATTTGGAGTAGCTTTTTTCGACCGCAACTTAAAACAGGATGGTGCTGTTACACTTATACATAAAATTCTCAAGGAACCAGAAAAGTTTTCAAAAATTATAGACAATTTCTACAAAGCTTGTCTTTATAGTACGCCAACTTCAGCTCATTACTCAGTGAAGAATATAGCTCTACTTAAAAATTGGCAGCTACTCACTGAAAATGTGGATTTACTTCACCAACGTTCAGGGATTGAGGCCTTGGGAAACGCGAGTGGTAAAATGAATTTTAATTGGTTGATGAATAATATCAAACCAGAGCACTTAAGGCAAATTGATTTTATTGTTACTTGCGGACTCAATAGTGACATAGTTGGGTTTCTCGCTTTGTATAAAAAACATAATTCTAAAGGAAAGATAATTGCAATGAACCTAGTACAACCAAATTACTTAGGAGATGATGATATTTTGGTAGCTGGTGATTTGCAAGAAACTTTGCCTGATTTATTTGAGAACTTATCTCGGCTTTGATTGCGTGAGAACAGAAACTTTACAGAGTGCAAATAGTGAGAATAACTTATTGTTGACAGCTTTAATTTATTAATATAATATATATATAT